>QKAL01000069.1 GCA_003246475.1 Lentisphaerota bacterium | reverse complement strand
TGGACAAGATTGATGTCGACCCGGCCGAAAACGCTAAAAAAGTCATTTACCTCAAAGGCAAGGTCGCAAAAGTTTCCGACGACAGTAAATTTAAATTGGATCTTGAACACGTTCTGCCCGAAGACGACGACGGCAGTGTTAATAACTCCGGTGCATCCGGAACAACCGCAATCAAACCGGAAGGTGAAACGAAATGAAATTTTATTATGTGGTTATTTTGCTGGTCCTGCTTGGCCTTGCCGGAAACGTTTCCGCCGACAGCAAAAAATTGAACTCGGTCAACTGTGCCAAAGTCCTCGCGGAACGTAATATCGTGGAAACAGTTTACGGCGTGAAGCTACGCTTTATCGAAGAAGTCACCAACCTCACGGACGGACAATTCCTCGGTACTACTGAGACTAAGACCGGTCAGCGTGCCATCAAGGGTATTGAATATATCGAGAAATATGATCCGAAAACCGATATTGCCCAGGTTACCGCCGTGCTCAAGCTCAGCCGGATCAAGGACATCGTCGATACGGAAAAGTTCAAGCTGGATAAATATCCCGACAAGTCGATCCGCCGTACGGCTTTTGCGACTTCAACCGCGGCGAATGCTCCCAAGTTGGCGGCGCTGCGGGCGGCTGAAATCGATGCTTATAAGAATCTTTACAAGCAGATTGGCGGTTTTACACTGGAAAGCCAGACCAAAGTGGAAAACTTTGTGTTGAAGTCAGACAAAGTAAAATCCACGGTAGTGGGTGCCCTCATGGGAGCCGAATATGTCGGGTTTGCCTGGGACGGCAAGGGCGAAAGCGCCGAAGCTGTGGTAAAACTCCGTCTTAACCTGCGGGAACTGGCTGATCTTCTTGGCGAAAAGATCGTGGATTATCAAGGTGAATATGTGGAGGCGGAAGGTCGTGCTGCGCAGTCAGCAATGCCCATGACCAAAAAGCAGCCGGATAAGGAAAAGAAGTCTGAGATCAAGTTGATCGAAGGCGATGTCGACGTCATGCCGTAAATTTTTCGCTAAAAATCCGGAGGGCTGTTGATGCGAACCTGTTTCACGTGTAGAGTAACGCTGTCGTTGCTGTTGATGGCTGGATTAGCCATTCTTGTGCAAGGACAGCAGTCTTACGCGCAATTGGATGAAAAGATCGTGGAAGCGTATAACGCAACCCCGAAGAAGACTCAGGATGTCTACGTCTATTCCATGCAGATTCTGGAACGTGCCAGGCGCGACAGTTCCGGTGATGCAGAGGCGTGGGAGGACAAGGCGCAGCGTTTGATTACCGTGGCCTGTTTTTGTGAGGCTGATCGTGCGTTGGACAACCGTGAGATTCAGGATGCGTATATCTGGAGTTTGCGCGGCATCACCAACGGTACTGCCCGGGGCGAGATCGATGGTGTGGCAATGAAGCAGGTTTTCGATTATTTGAAGGATATGACGGAGAATCTGGAGCAGGATCCTTCCGTCAAGGAAATGAAATATGGGAAAACTATGCGTGAGGTACTTGATTACCGGACAGTTCGGAAGGATAGTAAGTACCTGTCGCGTGATAAGAAGGATTTAGCCGCGCAGCCCGTGGAAAAGGACCGAAATTTTGAAGTTATTGAAGGCCCGACCCATGATGGCGAAGGTAAGATCTATGTAAAGGTTGCCTATAATTTTGGCGCCCGGATGACGGTGCGTTATTATCATGGCAAAGGCTGGAAAGCAGTTGATCCGCCTGATAATACCAAGACAGGTTATTATGCTACATGGCAGGACTGTGCGGCGGCCAATGCACAGCCCGGAAACTTGCCCGGAGTTCCGCAATCAATGCTCCGGAACAAGGAAGTGGAAAAGAAAGTTTATTATGAGCCGGCGACAAAGACGACCGGTGAGAAAGAAGTAAAAACTGGAGATTGAAAATGGTTTTTGGGAATCGCATTGCTGTTTTTGTTTGTTCCGTTCTGATGATCGAGGGGATGTTTGTTTCGGCACAGGATAATTCTACGGTTATCGATGAACAGAAAGATGTGGTAATCATCAAGGATGGCAACTCGAAGTCCAGCGGAAAGATCAAGATGGGACCGATCAAGAACCGCGAGATCAAGGGCAATGGCAATGTTGTTTCAGACTCCAGAGAAGTAGCATCGAGCTGTTTTCTTGAGGTTGAGGGAGCCTTTGAGATTGATGTTACTCCGACCGGGGGTGTTAAGACCGAGATTCAGGTCAGTGCTGACGCCAATCTTCTCGACAACGTCAAGACGGTCATCAGTGGGGAAAAGCTGATGATATATGCCGACAAACCGTATTCCACCAGCAACAAGATCAACATTGTGGTTAAGATGCCGAATTTTCGCGGTATCAGCAGTGAAGGGGCCAGTAATGTTAAGGTCCATGGGATTGATGCGGACATCCTGTCGATGCAGGGGTACGGTGCTTCAATGATTACCCTTGAGGGAAAAGCTCTCCTCCTGCGTGGTGTACTGGAAGGTGCCGGGGACCTCAATGCGTTGAAGCTTTCAGCCGAAAAGGTTGACTTGAACATGGCCGGTGCCGCCAAAGCCAAGGTGTCGGTTTTCCAGAGCCTGACGGTTAAGGCTACCGGCGCAGCGGAAGTTCTCTATGCCGGTCGCCCGGTTAAGATCAATAAAGCACTGGAAGGCGCGGCGGAACTTAAGCCGTATAATAATGACGGCGAATAAGGCGAAATATTTACACTTCGGGGGAATAATGAAACACTCTTTATCTGTATGCCTTGGGCTCTTTTTAGGTCTTTGGGCGATATTGCCGGTTATGGGTGAAGATGTCAATGTGACAGGGACCGCATCCGGAAATCCCGATTCGGCGCGAGAGATGGCCTTGACCCGCGCATTGCGGGAAGCTGTCAGACAGGGAGCTGGGGTTGATATTCTCAGTGAAACCAAGGTTCAGAATTTTGAGCTGGAATATGATCGGGTCATGACCTCGTCATTCGGCTATGTCGAAAGCTACGAGGTCACATCCCAGTCGTATGATTCCCGCAAGCAGGAATATTCGGTGGCGATTCGCGCCAAGGTGGCGAAGGGCCGTCCGAAGATGGATGATGTTCTGGCTCTGCGCCTGTTGGTGAAGCGTATGAAGTCGCCGCGGGTGATGGTTGAGTCGGAGGAGACAATTTCCGGCGACGTACCGACGAGCGATGTAAAAATGGCCTCCTCCGTGTTGGAGGAGATAGCGCAGAAAACCGGGTTCGAGATTTTCCGGCAGTCGACGGTGCAGGCGCGCGATGCACGGGAGTCCGCCCGCGCAGAGCTTCTGGGTGACAATCTTGAAGCCAAAGTTAAAAAGGCCGGAATCACAAGTACTTCCGATTTTAAGATCATTGCCTCGGTCAAGGGGCAGGTCGGCCGGTTGCGTGAACCGTTTCCTGATGTGAAGGTCCGTGATGTATCTCTTGGCGTTGACCTGCAGGCGGTATGGACTGATACCGGCGAGATTGTGGCGACGACGGCGCTGCCGACTACTTATCATAAGGGCGAGGCGCAGATGGATCTTCCCTTTGATATGCCGGAACAGTTGGTACGGCATTATCTGACCATGATGCTGACCGGTGCGGAGCCGGCTTATAAGCAGAATAACGCTTATGAGCTTTTTCGCCGGATAATAGCCAAGTGGATCGTTGACCTTGATCTTGGCGCGAAAGTACAGCTGGAGTTCAAGCAGATCGATAAGGATAATTTAGACAAGCTGATTGCTGTCCTGGAAAAGACTCCCGATATATCCTATGTCTGGCGGCGTGAATTTGATCGTCGGCTTTTTTCGGTTGTCGAGATAGAGACTCGTCTTTCTCCGGAGCAGATCGAAGATGTGGTACAGAAGGCGCTGCGCAAGAAATATATTGTGGATGTGGCGACGAAGCGGCGGCTGCGGTTTATCCCTGACTGATGAGCTTATCCTAAAAATTATTGAAATATGGAGAACGGGTTATGAAACAGATGATGATGGCGGTATTAGCGGCCATGGCGGCGGCAGTGCTGTCGGGATGTATGTCCGCGCCGGGAGGTATCGCACCTTCGACAGTGCCGATTACCAGTAACGACAGTTACACGATTATCAAACGTGATGCCGAAGGCAGTGATGTGGGAATGACGCTTCTGGGGATTCCGATCGGGCCCAGTGCCAGTGCATATGACGCTCTGATGGATGCCAAGAAGCGTAATAATGCCGATGCGCTGATCAATGTTACCGCAGAGAACCGGTATAAGTATTTTATGATTCTGGTTTGTATCGAAGAGATGGTGGTGACTGGCGATGCGATTCGTTTCCAGGCAGGCGGCGAAGAGTTGGAACAATAAAACCCATTGCGGAGGAATGAAATGAAAAGGTTGCATGTGTTGTTTCTTTGTGCCGTGGTGGGACTGCTGGCCGCGGGCTGTAATAGTATGGTTTCGGTGGCTCCATCGACGACGCCGATAACTAGTAAAGATACCTATACGAAGTTAGGGTATACGGTTGGACGCTCCAGTACACTGGTGCTGATGGGATTCTGGCCGATGGGGTCGTATTCCCCGTCCAAGACGGCGCGTGACTCGGCGATTGAGTCTAAGAAAGCCAATGCTCTGATTGAGGTTACCGAGGATTACAACGTGCTTAACCTTCTGGTGGTACAGTACTACTGGACTACGGTTGAAGGTACGGCGATCAAGTTTGAACGAAAAGGGATGGATGTCGAATAATGAATAAGTTTTTGACGGGAGTGTTATCGTTAGGTTCTGCCATAATATTTTTTGGCTGTAATGCCACCTATATGCCGCCGGCGGATCCGGGGATGTCGGATCTGACTTCGCAGCAGGCGCAGGAGCTTTCCAAGCGCAAGATTCATGTTCCTTGCACGGTGGAAGTTCATTGTGACAATAATATATCCGGGCAACGGGATTCAGCATTTTTCACTGATACCCATTACTATCCTCTGCGTGCGATACTTAATAACAGTTTCCGCAGTGCAGCCTATCAAATTTTCGATCCGGCCAAAGGGGAAGTTATTGATTCTTTTACCATCCACGTGACGGTTCAGGAATCAAATCTGGATATTGCCTGGGGCAAGGCCAATTATCAGCTGCAGTTGATAATGAGATTTGACGAGCCGGGAGAGAAGAAAATCCTGGCGACCAGCGTGACTCAGAAAGTACAGGTACCGATGACCGACCCGAACAAAGTGCCGGAGGCGGTTTATATTGCCTGCCGTAATGCAGCGTTCGAGTCGATGCAGAAGATTCTGTCCAGTCCGAAACTGTGGCGTACAATCAAGCGTTTCGAGGATAAATAAATAACTATCCGGAGGATGATTATGAAAAAAGGTCTGACAGTGTCGGCGGTAATCGTCGCGCTTACCGTTTTTCTTTCCACGTGGCATTATGCAGCTGCCAACAGCGCCCAAAATACCACGCCGGCATTTACTACCTCGCGTTTCATGTTGTTGAGCGGAACTTATGCTGTGGTTCCGGATTTGAAAGGGGAGCCGGTTACCAATGAAAACGGGATTTTCCGTTTGGATAGCTATACCGGCAAGGTCTGGAAGTTGTCGGTTACTGTTGATCCCGAAGGAAAAAGAACCGAGAAGTGGGTTCAAATAGAGGATAAGCAGTAATAGTTCCGGAATTGATTGTTAGATAGCCCGCCAGGACATTTTGTTTGTGGCGGGTTTTTCTTTGCCGGCATTACGACTTATCGGCGGCCCCGTTATCAAGGACCTTGCGGATGCAATTGGTCATGGCGATTTCGGAGAACGGTTTTTGGAGGAAATTTATATCTTTGTCAAGGATGCCATGGTGAGCAATGACATCGGCGGTATAGCCGGACATGTAGATGACTTTAATACCGGGGGAGATGGCGGAGATTTTCTCCATCAGCTGCCTGCCGTTCATCTGAGGCATGACGACATCGGTGACAAGTAATTCGATGTGGCCGTTATGTTCATTTGCCTTGAGCAATGCCTCTGACGGTGAAGTCGCGGTAATGACAGAATATCCGTTCTGTTCCAGAATGAAACGTCCCAGTCCAAGGATAGCGGGATCGTCCTCGACCAAAAGGATGGTTTCGCTGCCGCCAACTGGAGCAAGGTTGGTAAATTCATTGCTTCCGGATGGAACTTCCGGGCAGCGCGGGAAATAAATTTTAAAAGTTGAGCCTTTGCCGGGTTCGCTGTATACATTGATGAAACCGTTATTCTGTTTGACTGCGCCGAAGATGGTGGAGAGTCCGAGTCCGGTTCCGCGGCCCATTTCCTTGGTGGTGAAAAAAGGTTCAAAGAGGTTGTTGATGGTTTCCTGATCCATGCCGCATCCGGTGTCGCTTACCGCCATCATCACAAATTCTCCGGGGGTAATATCCTTGGAGGTGGGACAGCATGTCCTGTCAATGACAACATTTCTGGTTTCAATACTTAATGTTCCGGTACCGGAAATGGCATCCCGGGCATTTACGGTGAGATTGGCGAGAATCTGGTCGACTTGTGACGGGTCGATTTTGACGGCCCACAGATGCTCTGCCGGATTCCAAACGAGATTAATATTTTCGCCGATCAGTCGTTTGAGCATTTTCAACATGCTGCCGACCGTGTTGTTAAGGTCGAGAACCTTGGGGTTCACGGTTTGTTTTCTGGCGAAGGCCAGGAGTTGCCGGGTAAGATTTGACGAGTGTCGTGCTGCATCCTGAATGGGTTGGATATTTGTGCGCAGCGGCGAATCAACGGGGAGACTTTTAAGCAGAAATTCGGCATGACCCAGGATTACCTGCAACATGTTGTTGAAATCATGTGCGACGCCCCCGGCAAGTCGTCCGATGGCTTCAATTTTTTTTGCCTGCAACAATTCTTCGCGCAGTTTTTCTTTTTCGGTTTCATTATGTTTGCGTTCGGTGATGTCGATGGCCAGTTCCATCTTGACATCTCGTCCGTCCGGCCACCGGATGATTCGGTCGGAAATGGAGTAATCCCGATTCGTCACAGGAT
>QKAL01000066.1 GCA_003246475.1 Lentisphaerota bacterium | reverse complement strand
TCCTTGCATTTTGCCAGGCATTGATGTACTTTGTATTCCTTTTATGAACCCTTTTATACGGATTGATTTTTATATGGAATATGGCCGTTATAATAAATTGAAAGTAGATAAGATCGTCGACTTCGGTGTTTACCTTACCGATGGCAAGGAGCGGTTGCTGCTGCCCGGTAAATATGTCCCCACCGGCACCAAAACGGGCGACGAACTTGATGTCTTTGTCTACCGTGACTCTGAAGACCGTCCCATCGCCACCACCATCAAACCCAAAGCCCAGGTCGGCGATATTGCCGTGCTGCGGGTAAAAGACGTCTCAAAAGTGGGAGCGTTCCTCGACTGGGGTTTGGAAAAAGACCTCTTTGTCCCGTTCAAGGAACAGCGCGAACGAATGGTCGCCGGGAAAAACTACGTGGTTATGGTCAAGCTGGATTCTCTGACCGGACGGCTTATCGCCTCCAACCGCTTCAACACCATTGCCCGCAAACCGGGACCGGAACTCAAGATCGGACAGGAGGTGGACCTGCTAGTCTATGACACATCCGAGGTCAGTTACAAGGTTCTGATCGACCGCGCCTATCTGGGTTTTTTGTATAAAAACGAAATTTTTCAGCCGATTAACATCGGCGACCGGCTCAGGGGATACATTAATAAGATCAGCCCTGACCACAAGATTGACGTCCGGTTACGCAAACCCGGTTATGCCGCCGTGCTCGACATGAAGGATGTAGTCGTTGATGCCCTCAAAGACGCAGGAGGGTTTCTGCCGCTGAATTCCGACAGTTCGCCGGAAGATATCATGGCACAGTTCAGCATGAGCAAAAAAGTCTTCAAGCAGGCCATCGGGAACCTCTACAAAGCCCGCCTGATTTCAATAGAAGATGATGGCATCCGCCTGATAAAAAAGTAAGAACGGAAAGCAGGCCGGGGAGATCGTGCCCCCGGCACTTACGCTTCTTTATTTCAATTCCTTGCTGATGCGCATGGAACAGAAACCGGGACCGCACATGGTGCAGTAATTGTTGTCGCCGCTACCGTGATGCGCTTCCGGATTGTCGGCATTGCGTTCGTCGAGCGCCTGCTGGCGAAACTCTCGCGCGCGGTCCGGGTCTAGCGCCAATTCAAACTGTTTTTCCCAGTCAAAATCCACCCGCGCCTGACTGATCGCGTCGTCACGCTCGCGCGCACCGGGTTTGTTCAGCGCCACGTCGGCGGCATGGGCGGCGATCTTATAGGCGATCACGCCGTTGCGCACGTCTTCGGCGTTGGGCAATCCGAGGTGTTCCTTCGGCGTCACGTAGCAAAGCATTGCCGCACCGCTGAACGCACCCATCGTCGCGCCGATGGCGCTGGTGATGTGGTCGTAGCCGGGGGCACAGTCGATGACCACCGGGCCGAGGATATAGAACGGAGCGCCGTCGCAAACCTGCTGTTCGCGCTGCATGTTCATGGCAATCTGATTAAACGGCACGTGGCCGGGACCTTCGACCATCGCCTGAACGTCGGCGGCGCGGCAACGGCGTACCAGCTCGCCCAGAACGTCGAGTTCGGCAAACTGCGCGTCATCGCTGGCGTCGGCCAGGCAACCGGGACGCAAACCGTCGCCCAGCGACAGTGTCACGTCATGTTCCCGGCAGATTTCCAGAATCTTGTCGAAATTGGTATAAAAGAGGTTTTCGCGCTGATGCGTCTGCATCCATTTGGCGATGATCGAACCGCCGCGGCTGACAATACGCAGCATACGTTTTTTAGCCATCGGCACGTGTTCGAGAAGGAGTCCGGCGTGAATGGTCATGTAATCGACGCCCTGCTCCGCCTGTTCGCGGATGACGTCGAGGATCAGTTCGTCAGTCAGTTCGTCGGAATCCTTGATGCGGCTGAGCGCCTCGTAAACCGGCACGGTACCGATGGGAACTTCGCTGTGCTCGATGATGGCGCGGCGGATCTGCGGAATGTTACCGCCGGTACTCAAATCCATGACCGTGTCCGCGCCGTATTTAACGGCGGTACGCAGTTTGGTGAGCTCCTGTTGCGGACAGCTCGACAAGGCGGAGTTACCGATATTGGCGTTGATCTTGGTATAGAGCGTACGTCCGATACCGATCGCCTGCAGGCTATTATGATGGATGTTAGCCGGGATAACGATGGTTCCGGCGGCGACTTCGGCGCGGATGGATTCGGCGCTGCGGCGTTCCTTAGCGGCAACCGCTTCCATTTGCGGCGTGATGCGGCCGGCCTTTGCCGCCGCGATTTGTGTGTTAATACTCAATGCTCTCAAGCCTCCAATATATTAATAGTTTTCTCAGTTGCTCCGCGATTTTTTGAAATCGCCTTTTCCGCCCGACATCCCATCTCGCCGGCAGATTGCGGGTCATCCAGCAACCGCCGCAGAACATCTTCCAGCTCATCATCGTTTTGGACGGTCAACAATCCGTCGGCCTCACGCAATACGTTGAGGACAAAGCGGAAATTGGTCAGTTCATGCCCGGTGACAATCGGTTTGGCAAAGATCGCCGGTTCGATCAGGTTGTGTCCTTCATTGTGCCCGGCCAGACTTTTGCCCATAATCACAATGTCCGCCTTGCTGATGAAGCTGAACATCTCGCCAGTGGTATCGGCTAAAAGGCAGTCAACCATAGACTGTCCTTCAAGCCCTTTAGTCCGACGGCAAAAGGTTATGCCGCAATCTTTTAACTGACCAACGATATCCGGGGCACGTTCAGCATGGCGCGGAACCAGCACCAGCCGCAGATCGGGAAAGTCGGAACGCAATCTCTGATAGGTTCCGGTTATCAACAACTCCTCGCCGGGATGCGTACACGACGCAAGTAAAATGCGATGGCGGTCGTCGCCAAAATATTCATTAAGATTCACCGGCGGCAGATTCTCCGGCACAGCCCGGTCAAACTTAAGATTGCCGGTCACCACAACATTGGCATCCGGAGCCACAGCTAAAAAGCGGCGGCAATCGTTTTCCGACTGTACCATAATCGTGGAAAAACAGGACAATACCGGACAGAAGAACAAACGGAAACGGGCATAGCCACGACTCGATTTATCCGACATCCTCCCGTTCACCAGAAATACTTTTCCGCAACGCTTGCGCGCCTCATTAAGCATATTCGGCCAGAGTTCGGTCTCCAACACCACCAGCATACAAGGTTCCAACATCTTAAAGACCTTACGTACCCAGAGGATAAAATCAACCGGACAGAATATCACCGTAGTATTCGGCGGCACACGGTCGCGGGCGAGCTGCTGCCCGGTCGTGGTAGTCGTTGAAATAACAAACTTGCGTTCCGGATGCATCTTGCCCCAGCCACGAATCAAATCCAGCGCGATCTGGGTTTCCCCCACACTGACCGAATGTATCCACACCGCTCCGCGATAACTTTGCAGTTCACGCCGTCTTTCTGCAGAAAAAAACGCAAATCGCTCCATGAAAGTCTTTTTCCAGCCGGAACGTTTGATCAACTTAACAACCATCCCGGGAATAAAAAACAGAAACACGATCGGGAACAATAAATTATACACCAGATAAACCATGACATCCTTCTTCCCAAATAAATTTACCGCCGAAAAACGATTCGTACAGTATTCGGATAAACGGTAAATTTATCACATAAATGCAGAATTTCCAATCCGCCAGACAAAGAACGGCTCTCAGAATATCGAAATTATGAGGAACAACTACCTGACAGAAGAAGAAATACCCGGAATCCGGAACTTGATCCGGATATCCGGGCATTCAGGCAGACCTGCCAAAGTAAAAGAAGATTACTCGACGGTCACGCTTTTCGCCAGATTACGGGGCTGGTCTATCTCGCAGCCGCGCATCCTTGCCACATAGTAGGCAAACAACTGCAACGCCACCACCGTGACAATCGGCGCCACATATTTGGAACAGGCAGGTATCCAGATGACGTCATCAGCCAGCGACTCGACTTCCTTATCTCCCACCGTCGCCGTGGCGATCACCGGAGATTTCCGGGCCTTGCACTCCTGAATATTGGCCAATATCTTGTCCTTGCCGGGAATATCGTTGGCCAGCGCCATGACCGGAACTTTTGGTTCCAGCAACGCGATCGGGCCGTGTTTCAGCTCCGCCGCATGATAGCCTTCCGCGTGAATATAACTGATCTCCTTGAGCTTGAGCGCCCCTTCCAACGCAACCGGATACAGATAACCGCGCCCGATATAGAAGAAATTATCGGCCGAGCCATATTTCTCCGCTACCACACGGATGTTTTCCGCCATCGCCAACACGGCCCGGATCAATTCCGGCAACTGCTTGACCTCATCGAGAATCGCCTTGGCGTTTTCACGGTCAAGACGGCGCGTCCGGGCAAATTTAACCGCCATCAGCAACAACACCGAAACCTGACAGGTAAACGCTTTGGTCGACGCAACCCCGATCTCCGGTCCCGCATGGAGATATACCCCCCGGCCAGACTCACGGGCGATAGTGGAACCGACCACATTGCAGATTGCCGCTACCGTCGCCCCCTTGTTCGCCGCTTCGCGAACGGCAGCCAGCGTATCGGCAGTCTCTCCGGACTGGCTGATGGGAATAATCAGAGTATTCGGCTCAATAATCGGGTTGCGATAACGAAACTCCGCCGCCTGCTCCACGGAAGTGGGAATACCGGCAAGGTCTTCAAAAAAGAAGTCGCCGACCATCCCCGCATGCATACTGGTACCGCAAGCGGCAACAAGAATACGGTTGATCTGGGTCATTTCGCGCGGGGTCATTGACAAGCCACTTAAAATGGCCGTAATATTCTGCTCGTCGATACGACCGCGCAGGGCATTGCCAACCGCTTCAGGTTGTTCGAAAATCTCTTTGAGCATAAAATGCTCATACCCCTGCTTTTCCGCAGCGTCAATACTCCAGTCGATCTTGGCGATCTCACGTGCCACCGGCACATTGTCGATATTACGGATATCAATGCGGTCGGCAGTAATCAGCGCAATATCATCGTCATTCAGGAAGATCACCCGCTTGGTATAGGCCACAATCGCCGCAATGTCACTCGCCACCAGGTTTTCGCTGTTACCGACTCCGACTACAATCGGGCTGCCGCGGCGGGCGACAATCAACGTATCCGGCTGTTCAAGAGAGATCACCGCCAACCCGAATGTACCCACAATCTGGCGCAACGCGGCGGCAGTCGCCGCAAAAATATCGCCGTTATAACATTCAGAGATCAAATTGGCAATAACTTCGCTGTCCGTTTCCGAGTTAAACGTATGACCGTGATCTATAAGGTGACGTTTCAGCGCCGCATAGTTTTCCACAATCCCGTTATGAACGATGGCAAAACGACCGGAACTGTCAATATGAGGATGGGAATTAATACAGCTGGGAGCACCATGAGTCGCCCAACGGGTATGCGCAATACCAATATGACACGCCTTTTCCGGCCATAAAGGCCATTCCTCGCCAATCTTCTTCTCCAGAACACTGACCTTGCCGCATTCCTTGATACAATGCAGGCTGCTGTCCTCAACCACTGCAATACCGGCCGAATCATAGCCCCGGTACTCCAAACGCTTCAAACCATCCAGCAATGTCGCAACACAGTTGCGGTTGCCGACATAACCCACGATTCCACACATAATATTTCTCCGTTTCTCTCTCTCTCAATTATTCTCTCATCCCGCCCCGCAATGTCGGATCTGAAAACGACAAAGCTGACAGCGGTAAACTGTCAACTTCATAGCGGTATAATTAATATTCCAGGCTGAATAATCCTTGCACAAAAATTATTTTTTCTTGCCGTCAGACTTTTCCGGAGCCTGAACCATAAGCAGGTTCTTAAGTCCGGTAAGGTTGTTTTCCAGCTGCTCCAGCATTGCCGGCTGGATATTATTCTGGACCGCATTCGCATTTTCAGCCCGGATCTGCTCGAATATCTCTTCGCGGTAGATTGAAAAATCCTTCGGGGCATCAATACCGATGTGTACCTGATTGCCCTGGACTTTCAATACCTTGACTTTGATATTGTTGCCGATAATGATACTTTCGTCCGACTTCCGTGTCAGTATCAACATTTTCTATCTCCATATATAAACGGTTAAACCGCTGCTCAACTGCTTTTTCCCTGTTCTTTTTCCAACTCCTGCTCTTCCAACCCTTTCCAGATGTTGAAGCGAACCGGGAAGTTTTCATCCAGTATCACCTGTCTTCCTCGCAGGTTTTCCATATTTATGACAATCGGCGCCAGCAGATTGGTCGTCGAATTACACGGATCTTTCTCCACCGTCACAAAGGAAAAGACAAACGCAGTATTGACGTCCTCCAAGCCCAGCAGCGACTGATCCTTGGCAGCCAGTTTTACACTATAACCTTTACATACCAGAAAAGGATCAATGCAAACAAACCCCAACCCCTGAACATCCAGCGATTTGAA
The DNA here is from genome assembly GCA_003246475.1 of Lentisphaerota bacterium. Lineage (GTDB taxonomy): Bacteria > Verrucomicrobiota > Lentisphaeria > Victivallales > SZUA-371 > SZUA-371. The sequence continues at coordinate 579 of QKAL01000066.1, read as the reverse complement.
ATAAAAAAATGGCTTGATTTTATCGTTCAAGCATAAAACAAAACGCTTGGAATCCTCAAACGCCGGAATCCCATCAGGAAATTCGAAGACTACCGTTTCGTCAATCCGCTTCGCCACTCTTTTGTGATATGGCTGGGTAATCTGCCCTTTGACCACTTCATCGGTTCTATCGTTTTTGTTGCCCATAAATTCCCTCTATGCTCAATACTTACGACGCAAGTTCGATGGTAAAATATTCATGCTGTCACGGTATTTTGCAACCGTTCTTCTCGCCACATTATAACCTTTTTTCTTTAATTCTTCAACTATCGTACTGTCAGACAACGGTTCAAAAGAATCTTCGGCGTCAATCATCTCCTTGATAACGTCCATTACCACATTCTTCGATACCGTCTGCCCATCCTCCGTCTCATAGCCGGAAGTAAAAAAACTGCGCAACGAAATCAAGCCGTAATCACAACGTAAATATTTTCCTGAAACCGCCCGGCTGACCGTCGTTTCATGAATGCCGACCTTCTCGGCGATCTGGGCCATGGTCAAAGGCTTGAGATATTCACGTCCTTTGAGAAAATAGTCCTG
>QKAL01000151.1 GCA_003246475.1 Lentisphaerota bacterium | reverse complement strand
AAACCACGAGGTGTCCCCTTTACCATAATTCTGCGACATATTAAACCTCCATTGTTTTCTATGTATATAATTATAGCCGACAAAAAACATATTCATATTAACAATCATCATAATAATATACACAAAAGTCGCAAAAACATTATTTTACAGCTCACAAACTGGCGTAATTCGATTGCCGTGCTACATTTCATGGAGGTAAATGAGGAGAATATAATGGGTGTTTTTTCCAAAGAACGGTTGGGCATGCTGGCGGTAAATGTCGGCCTGTTCGCCAACATTCTGCTGGCGGCGCTGAAAACTTTTTTCGGGATTGTCGGCCACAGTCCGGCGTTGCTTTCCGACGGCATCAACTCAACATCGGATGTAGTCTACTATATTGTGGTCAAAATCTTCATGAATTTGGCCCATAAACCGGCAGACGAAGAACACCCATACGGACATCGCCAGCTGGAAAGCATCGCCGCACTGGTCGTCGGCTCTTTCGTATTGACCACGGCAGTCGCAATCTTCTGGGATTCGATCAATAAGGTCTATGACTTCTGGAGCGGCCGCGCCGAACTGGCAGAGGCCACGTCATGGACACTCGTCGTCGCATTGTTCACTGTAGTACTGAAGATAATCCTGACGATCGTCACCCGCAAGATCGGCAAAGAGACGGCAAACCAGGCGGTCATGGCCCTGGCCTACGACCACCGCAACGACATCCTGGCGGCAGGAGCCGCGGCTCTCGGTATTTTCCTCGGACGCATGGGTATGCCCTGGGTCGACCCACTCGCCGGTGCGCTGGTGGCACTGCTGATCCTGAAAACCGGTATCCATATCCTGCGCGAATCATCGGATGATTTGATGGATACAGTACCGGGCAAGGAGCTGCAAAAACAGATCAACGGCATTCTCAGGACCATCCCGGGAGTCATCGAAATTGATGAGACCAAGGCACACCGTTTCGGTCCATATCTGGTGTTGAATGTAACCATCGGCGTTGACGGCACAATCAGCGTTGACCACGGCCACCAGATAGCCACGGCTGCCGAAGAGGCGCTCTACCAGCAGATCACCGCCGTCAAACAGGTTCATATGCATTACCACCCTGCCGCGCGCAATCGGGTTCCGATCGACTGCTTCTGATCGGTTCGTCACTGACGCCGGTTCGATTAAATTAATTCTTCTTCCCAACGGCGCCGGAAAATACCGCGCCGGGAAAAAAAAGGCGGAACCCGAAGATCTTATCCCTCGGATTCCGCCGGAATGACATTTCCGTTACTTGATGGCCTGCACCATCAGATCGGCAACACGCCGGGCAAACTTCAACGGATCGGCAATCGTCCCGCCTTCGGTCATCACCGCCTGATCGTAGATCATCTCAGCATAATCAACCAGCTGCGCCGATTTGCTGTCCTTATCATACATATTCTGCATGGCAGAGATCAGCGGATGGTCGGCATTGAGCTCAAGAATACGCTTAGACTGCGGCATATCCTGATTCATCGCCTTGAAAATGCGTTCCATATGCGCACCCGGATCGTAGGTATCGCCAACGAGACAGCAGGCGCTTTCAGTCAACCGCTTGGAGAAACGCACTTCCTTGACATGGGATTCGAGCTGTTTCTGCAGAAATTCCAGCAATGACTTGTGCTCTTTTTCCGCCTTCTGGTTCTTTTCTTCGACCTTCTTCCTGGTCTCGTCGTCAAGCTCGATATCACCCTTGCCGACAGCGGCGAATTTCTTGCCCTCAAACTCGGTCATCGACTGCATCACCCATTCGTCGATCGGATCGACCAGGAACAGCACGTCGTAACCTTTGGAACGAAGCAGTTCGAGGTGCGGCGAATTTTCCAGCACGGTACGGTTTTCGCCGGTAATGAAATAGATATCCTTCTGCTCCGAAGGCATACAGGCAACGTATTCCTTGAGCGTAATCAACTTGCCGGCTTCGCTCTTCATGGTCTCGAACATCGCCAGTTCCTGGAGCTTGTCCTTGTTGGTGAAGTCGGAGTGAATACCTTCCTTGAGGACCTTGCCGAACTCCTTGTAGAACGTCAGATAGGCTTCCGGCTCGTTATCCTGCATCTTTTTGAGTTCCGACAGAAGCTTCTTCACCAAATTCTTCTGAATCTTGTCAATCTTGAGATTTTCCTGCAATATCTCACGGGAAACGTTCAGCGGCAGGTCACTGGAATCGACCACGCCCTTGACGAAGCGGAAGTAATCCGGCAACAGTTTACGGCATTCGTCGGAAATAAACACACGGCGGACATAAAGATGAAGGCCACGGCGTTGTTCCGCCGGCATGAAAAGGTCAAACGGAGCCTTTTCGGGAATAAACAGCAACGCCTTGAATTCGGATGTCCCTTCCGCCGAATAGTGGATGGACTTGAGCGGTTTGCCGAAATGAGACAAATGCTCATAGAAGTTGTCATATTCCTCCTGCTTGACGTCGGAGGGATTACGCAGCCAGATGGCTTTCTGGGTATTAAGAATCTCGTCGGCAACTTCTTCCTTGTCGTCCTTGTCCTTTCGGACTACCTGCATCTTGATCGGATATTCGATAAAGTCGGAATATTTTTTGACGATCTGGCGAATTCTCCATTCCTCCAGATAATCCTTCATGTCGTCCTTGAGATATACAGTAACAATGGAACCCTGGTCTTCCTTTTCAGCCGCATCAATGGTATAATCGGCCTTGCCGTCGGAAGCCCAGACTACGGCATGGTCTTCGACCCCGGCACGGCGGGTAAGTATCTCAACCTTCTCCGCCACCATGAACGACGAGTAGAAACCCACCCCGAACTGACCGATAAGTTCTGGCGTATTCGCTGCCTTCTTTTCCTCAAGGGCTTTCAGGAAAGCCTTTGTCCCGGACTTGGCAATGGTTCCGATATTGGTGACCACTTCGTCCATGGTCATCCCGATTCCGTTATCGATGATACGGATGGCGTTCTTCTCTTTATCCGCCTCAATACGGATATTCCAGTCACGGGAAACGGCATCATTCTGGAGCGATTCAAATCTGGCCTTGTCAATGGCGTCGGCAGCATTGGCGATCAACTCTCGCAGAAAAATATCCTTATTGGAATAAAGAGAGTGGATCATCAGATCCAGAAGGTGCTGTACCTCTGTTTTAAATTTGTGCGTTTCTGCAGACATAAGCAGCTTCCTTTCTTAACTTTTGGGTTAATATCTTTTCCCTCGGGAATTATTTTTGAGGCAGATAATTTACATCAGTTTTATAAATTATAAAGAAATCCGCCGTTTTTTTTATCAAAAAAGAAATCTCCCGGCTTAGAAAGTTGTAAACACATGCTATATTAACGGTTTTACATAAGGTTCGAAAAGAGGTTTTTATTTATGATTATCGTATTCAAACACAATGCCACCGCGGACGAGATCAAGTCCGTTTCCGACATGATCGAAAAGCTCGGTTATGAACCCCGGGTCATCAACGGGGTGGAACACACCGTCATCGGCGCCATCGGCGATGAAAAAATACACCGTTCGCTGGAAGTATTTAAAGCTTTTCCGTTTGTCGAGGACGTCCTGCCGATCCAGAAGCGTTACAAGCTCGCCAGCCGTGAATTCAAGAAGAAGGATACGGTCATCAATATCGGCGGCCACAAAATCGGCGGCGGCCATTTTCAGATCATCGCCGGCCCGTGCTCGGTGGAAAGCCTTGAACAGATGCAGAACGTTGTCCGCGACATCATGCCATGTGGTATCGGCATCATCCGCGGCGGCACCTACAAGCCCCGGACCTCTCCCTATGATTTCCAGGGCCTCGGCGAAGCCGGTTTGGATATTATGCGCCAGATCAAGGAAGAATTCAACGTCCAGATCACGACCGAAGTGGTCGGGGTCAATCATATCGCCAAAATTGCGGAAGTTGCCGACTGCCTCCAGATCGGAGCCCGCAACAGCCAGAACTATAATCTGCTGGAACAGGTCGCCGCCGCCGGCAAACCGGTCATCCTTAAACGCGGCATGGCCTCGACCATCGAAGAGTGGCTTTCCGCCGCCGAATATCTGATGGTTCACGGCTGTTCCAAGGTCATCATGTGCGAACGCGGCATTAAAACGTTTGAGCATGCCACCCGCAACACCCTCGACATCAGCGCGGTCGCCATTGCCAAACGCGAAACCCATCTGCCGGTGATCGTCGACCCCAGCCACGCCGCCGGACGCATCGACCTGATCCTGCCCCTGAGCCTCGCCGCCATCGCCGCCGGAGCCGACGGGCTGATCGTGGAGACCCATCCCGACCCCATCAATGCCTGCAGTGATGCCGGACAGCAGATCCCGTCGAAAAATTTCGCCGCCTATGTCCATGATCTGCAAGTACTCATCAACGCCATGGGGCTCAAGACCGAAAAATGAAAAAATTCGTCAAGCCGGCAACCTCAGGGTGGTTGTCGATCAGCGATGAAACCGTGTTTGAAGCGCCGATCTTCACGATCGGCCGCGAACTTTCCCGCTGCGTGCGGTCAGGTGCCGAACACTATTTCTACTACCTCGACTGCCGCAACTGGGTGACGATCCTCGCGGTCACGCCGGATGACGAACTGGTTATGATTCATCAATACCGCCACGGGTCCGGGGAAATCGAACTGGAAATCCCCGGCGGCTGTATCGATCCGGAAGATTCCTACCCGGTCGCCACCGGCCGCCGCGAACTGCTCGAGGAGACCGGCTATGCCGGGGAAAACGGCCGGATCATCGGCAAGGTCAATCCCAACCCGGCGCTTCAGGGCAACACTTGTTATACCATCCTCTTTGAAAATTGCCGCAAGATCCATGATCCGCAACTTGAGGATACGGAAGAGCTTTCCACTTTCACCATTCCCTTGCGCAATCTCGACGAAATGGTCCGCCAGGGAAAAATCAGCCACGCCCTGGTATTAAATGCGTTATATTTTTTTGACTTATCCCGGAAACGGGTATAGATTTAACAGAATATTACTCGAATCAAAGGTCTGAATATGAAAAGTGCATGGGAACTGGCGCTGGAAAAAACCGGCGGCGCATTGCAGGAACTGCCTACGGATAAAAAAAACCGCATTACCGAAATCGAAAGTTTGTACAAGGCCAAAATAGCTGGCGCTGAAGTCGCCGCCGAATCCAGAATCAAACAGGCCAACGGCGATCCGGCTGTAATCCGCCAGATCATGGACGATCTGGTCGTGGAAAAGGCATCTTACGAGTCTAAGATGAACAGCGAGAAAGAAAAAATCCGGGAACAATGATGACCGACAACGACCTTCAGTTATCACTTAACCAGCAGAACTATATCGAGACCATCTACGAACTGTCTCTTGTCCACGGCCACGCCCACACCAAAGCCATCGCCGACAGCATGGGTATCCGGATGGCCTCAGTAACCCAGGCGATTCAGGTCCTCGCCGCCAAAGGACTGGTTCATTACGAAGCAAGAAAGAACATCACCCTGTCCACCAACGGGGAAGCCATTGCCCGCAACCTGTTCGAACGCCACACCATCATCGCCGACTTTCTCGGCAACGTTTTGGGGTGTTCGCCTGACCGGGCCGAAGAAGCCGCCTGCCGCATCGAACACGTTATTGATGAAAAACTCCAGTGCCGCCTCGCTGAATTCGCCCAGTTCATCAGGGAGGAATCGGAAAATGGCGAAGACCTGATCCGTAAATTTCAGCAATATTACAAAAACAAGCTCAACGATGAACCCTGATTGCACTCCTGCCGTTTATCTGGATCATGCTGCAGCCTCTCCGCCGCTGCCGCACACCCTTGATCTGTTCTGTCAATATGCCGCCGAATATTCGGCCAATCAGGAAGCGATCCATCAGGCAGCCTATCAGATCCGTAAAAAAATACAGGAAAGCGAGGAACTGGTACTCGACAGCCTCTGCGGCTCCTGCAATCACGCCTTTGTACAATGGACTGATTCCGGCACCGCCGCATTCTGTAACATGTTTGCGCATCATCACTTCCGCGATGGCGAAGTAGTCACTACCGCCGCCGAGCACGCGGCGCTGACTGCCGCGCTGAAACGCCTCGGCGTAACCGTCAGGCACGTCCGACTTGAGCAGGGGCTCATCGATGAGAAACATCTGGCGGAACTGCTTTCACCCGCAACCCGACTGGTGGCGATCCACCATGTACAGAGTGAAACCGGCGCGTTGCAGGATCTTACCGCCATCCGCCGGATCATCGATCTTCAGGCGCCGCAATCGCTGTTCCTCGCCGATACGGTCCAGTCGGCCGCCAAGCTGAATATTCCCTGGCAGGAAGCCGGACTTGATTTTGCCACGGTTTCCGGCTATAAAGTTGGAACCCCGGGCGGCGGTGCACTTATAGTCCGCGATCGTGAAATCGGTGGAGAAAAACTATCCGCCTTTTTCCAGCGGTTGCGCAAGGAGGAGCATCTGTTGAGCCGCCCAAATCCGGCAATGTGCATGACGCTGGCGCAGACCGTCGCGGAAATGACTGCGGCACAAGACCGCAACCTCCAACATATCTCAGAACTCAACCGGCGGCTCAGAGCATCACTGCGGCAGCTGTTCGACAGCAAGATCCGCTTCGTGGCGCCGGAATCCTCTACATCTCCTTATATCCTCCACTTCATGCTGCCGGGATACCAGGGTGCGGTGCTGGTCAGAATGTTGTCGGAACAAAGAATCTACATTGCCTCCGGGAGCGCCTGCAACGCGGAAACACAGACCCCCAGCCCGGCACTGCTGGCGTCCGGCATCAAGCCGCGCGACGCATTTTCCGGCCTGCGCGTCAGCTTTTCTCCCGCCACTACCGCGAATGACATATCTCGCTTAATTGCGTCGCTTGAAGATTGTATCCATACCTATTGATCCCTCGGAATTTTCGACATCCGACTTGAAAGTGAATGATTTGATTGCCGGGTTAATACACTTTTTTTTAACTTTATACATTGACCCCTCCCCTCCTCACAATTATAATAGGCATATAAAACCAAACGGACAGGCGACGATTATGAAAAAGATATTATACCTGTGCCGGCATGCC
>QKAL01000296.1 GCA_003246475.1 Lentisphaerota bacterium | reverse complement strand
CTCACCTCTGCCCGGAAAATTGAATAAATAGTGGTAATTATAAAGACATCCTAACTATATAAAGCAACCAAATTATTTTTCTTATCACCGTCTCATGACTGTCTTTTATCTGCTTTTCAATCTCCATCCGGGAACATTAATTTGACCAAATAGCGGTTCGTTTTTTCAATCAAATCTATATCCGGTACTAGTGCTGTTTTTTATTGCTTATTTTTGTCATCCGTATTGTATATTTGCATTTCAAACACAGATTAATGATATCTGGTACTATGAACGTATGGTATGCGCACAGGGGGTTCTCCCACAATAATTGATGCAAAATGGACATATTATGCAGAAAACAGCGACTATTGATGAGGCGTGGGGACGTAAATATCCCGAACAGGTGGTGCTGGCAATTACGAAAAATGCCAAAGGCAGAGTTAATTTGATGGCGATCGGCTGGGTTTGCGTTGTTTCGGACGAGCCGCCAATGTTTTTGATCGGGATCGACGACCACGCTTATACCTTGGAACTGATCCGGCAGAATAAGGAATTTGTGATCGCTTATCCTTCCAGCGCCATGGCGAAAGAGACGCTTTACGTCGGTACCACCCATGGGCATCATGAGGACAAAGGCGCAAAATCAGGTTTGAAGTTTGTTCCGGCACAAAAGGTAAGTGTCCCGCTTCTAACCGATGCCGTCGCCAACTTCGAATGCCGCCTCGTCACCGAATACCGCCCCGGCAACTGCCCTCTGATCGTCAGCGAAATCATCGCCTCGCACGTCAACAACGACGATTCCGCTAAACGCCTCGTCAATCTCGGCAAAGGGTATCAGTTGGAAGGCCTGAGAGTTAGTAATTGATGAAGGAAAAAAAGACAAGTAAAATATTACTATTCTTTTCAGCGCATCATTGTTACCTGAAAAATATTGCTGTGCCACTTAGAAATACATTGCAAGACGCAAATAAGTCCTTGCAGGAAACATAAAACAGATTCCTATGCGTATTTGTCAGGCAATTTCTTACAATGTGTGCCTTGAGGAAGAAGCGACAAACCAGGATGTATCTACATTCAACGTCATGCGAATGGGGAAACATTATTGAGGGCATAAATACCCATGATGAGGCAGATAAGTGATTTAAGATGGGAATATGTTAATGGTGAATATAAAGCTGGAATTAGAAGCATTTTTGACATTATTTTAGAACCAAATTTGAAAATCACTTGCAATACACTGAAACAGGTCGTCCAATAATCCAAGGCAGCGAGAAAAAGATATTATTTTCGTCGTGTCATTTATATTTCACCGTCAAAGCTTGCTTTTTTGCGATCGGAAAGGCATTGTTTATTTAACAACATGAGAGGCGGCAACGGAACAAGTGCAGAAACTTTACTTTCAGTCCAGAAAATTTTTTCTTTCAGAATTTCCCTTCAGCATCATCCGCATGCGGCATACGGCTAAAGATTTCAACGATACCATGCGATGCCGACGGGAATTTTGGAAAGTCGTCTACGTCATCTCCGGACACGGCTGGAAAATCATCAACGACCATAAGTTCCCACTCAGCCCCGGCAGCCTCTTCGTCGTCCATCCCGACGACAATACCACCTACTTGATCGAATCCGAGTCCATCGAAATATACAACATCCTCTTCATGCCAGAACTGATTGCCGACGGCATCCGACAACTGCAGAGCGATTTCGATTTCTTCGCCATTCTGGGACACGACTTCCTCGACTTGTCGCCGGAACACCGGGAAATGCTCTATGTGCTCGACTCCAGCCGTGAGATCGAACAGCTCATCCGCAAAATGGAAAAAGAATATCAGCGGGAGGACTCGAACTACCGCAATATGATCAAACTTTATCTTCAGGCTCTGCTCATCTGCATCAGCCGCCTGAGCGCCGACAAAGCCGGACGTAACAAAAAGAAAAGCATCGGTCATTACGTCGAACATATTATTGACGAGCATTTCCGCGAAGACATTAATTTGGCGACGCTGGCGAAAAAGATTGGCATGACCCGAAGCCACCTCTGTCGCACGTTCAAGCAGGTCAACGGGAAAACCATCATGGCCCGGCTGCTGGAACGGCGGCTTACCGAGGCGGAAAACATGTTGCGCACCCCCAAATATACCATCACCGAGATCTGTTTCGGCTGCGGCTTTAACAACCTGAGCTATTTCTATCGCGCCTTTACCGCCAGATACGGAGTTTCTCCCGGCAGCTACCGCAAAACTTTTACACTGGATTGATATTTTTCACCGGAACGCCGCCCGTTGACAACCGGCAGGAAATAATGTTCACGGCATCTTTTATATTCTTGTACAATGCTTGATGATGTTTTTCAATAGAAGGAAACAGAAGCAATGATTAAGAATGTAACACTGGAAATAAGTTTGAAACCGTTCCGGGATCTCTCCGATGCCGGAATCCGCGCCGTCTGCGAGACACTCTATCGACAATGGGTACCGTTGTTCAAGGACGTCGAAACCGTCGCCGTGATGTTCTGGTCCGCCGACGGCTCGGAAATACTCGAATACAAGGGCCGCCTCGACGAAAAGTTCGAATGGGCCAAATACATCGGTGTAGCCAACCCGGAAGTCTACGGCAAAATCCCCGACCTGACTCAGGAACAACTGTGCATCCACCATTCGCCGCGCCTCTACAGTCAGGACGCGCCGGATTTTACCTATGGCGACTTAAAACGTCTGATCGGCATCCTGCGTGACGTTTTCGCCCTCCACGGCAGGAAAATCAGCGTCGGCGCAACGTTCGACCCCGGTCCGGAATTTGCCAAATCGCAATTCAAATATCATCGCCACCGCGAATGCTGCATGGCCGACACCCTCAGCACAGGCAACGGCGAACTGAAAAGCTTTGTCTGTTGCTACGCCGAACTTAATGCAGACAAAGTACCGTACGCCGGTTTCCCCGACGGCATCCCGGCGGGAACCAATTTCGGCACGTTCCTGGGCCGGCAGACCCGGATATTCTGTTGCGATCTGGATTTCGACTATATCTGGTTCTCCAACGGATTCGGATTCGGGCTTGAAACGTGGGGCGTATGCGGCGCGGTTTTCGACGGCAAGAAATTCGACAACGCAGCCTGCGCCACGATCAAGGACAAAATCTTCCAGTTCTGGACCGACTTCCGCTGCGAAGCCCCCGAACTACCGGTAGAAACCCGCGGAACCAACCTCTCAACCGGCATGGATTTGTCTTCTGACGCGGTTCCCCTGCGCGAAATCTATGCCGCAGTACCAGACATAAATCCGCCGCCGAACTCCCCCTGGGCCGCGCTCAACGGCGACTTTGGCATGGAGCTGGCCGGGTGGATGTCGCATATTGCCGAACTTCCCAAAGGCAAAGGCTACCCGTTCCGTTTTTATACCCACGACCCGTGGTTTATCAACAGTCCGTGGCTGGACCGCTACGGCCGTCAGCCGCACGACATCTATATGCCGCTGGCGATTGCCCGGCTCGATGAAAACGGTAATATCCAGACTCCGGAAAAGGTCAATTTCCTGACCGTGGACGATTCCTACGGCCATATGCCCGACCAGGTTCCAGACGAGGTCATCCCGCATGTAAAGAGCGCGCTCAAGTCGGCGCCGGACGCGGCCGGACCGGTTATCTGGCTCTATCCTTTCGACGAATACCATGACATGACTTTTTCCGGTACGCACATCGAAGAGGTGTTCTTCGGCGATTGGTTTATGCGTACCGCGATCAATACCGGATTTCAGGTCAACACCGTGGTCAGCACAAACAATTTCACCGCTGCATTGAAAAACGGCGAATGCAATGGCAATGTCGTCGTTGCACCTACCGCCGTGACAGGAAGCGGCAAAGTTTTCACACAACTGGTCTCATACATCGAAAACGGCGGCAAAGTCCTCCTGTACGGTCCGGCCGCCGAACCGGAGCTATTGCAACTGCTCGGCCTCGCAACAACAACCGGACTAATGGGCGAACTGGATATGACCTTGGCCGGTTCTCGCCAACGCATCATGCACAACCCGGTCTACAGCTCCGGAGACATCGATACGGTCAAAGTCGCAGATGACATTAAAATCATCGCTACAGTACATGATGACAATGGCGAAGAAAGAGTCGCTGCGCTGACACGAAACGTGGCAAAGGGTATCGTCGGCTGGGTACGGGGCACCAACTCTTTCGAGATCGGGAAAAACGGTCGGTATCCGGAAATGTTCGACCGCAACCGCTACTTCTACCCGGAAACTTTGATGCGCCTGACGCTGGGAGAGTTCGGTTACGTCTGCGAGTTCGAGCGCGACCTGGCGAAAACTCCCGAACCGATGCTGGTAACCAACTTCCACGCCAATGCGCTGTATATGTCCTTCTATGCCCCGGACATGACCGTTACTGAAAGGCTGGGGTTTCCAGAAGGAGCCCCGTTGTTCACCGGCACGGAAACCGTCGTCGCCGATAACCGGGCCCGTTACCATCTGCCCAAAGCCGGGCATCTGGAATGCCGGGTGTTCGTTGAAATGGCAAAGGGTACGGTAAAATGTCTGGAACACACGTTGGATAACCCGGAAGTCAAACGCCGTATAGAAATACAGGGACTGAACTGCGCCACCGTCCGTTTCCGACCAGAGACTGGCTACGAAAAGCAAACCCGGGTGCTGCTCGATCCGCAATATCCGCCCTATTTGACAGGACAATTTCTCGAACCCGAAATTGAAAAAGACTTCGCCGGTACGGTCTTCACTTTTCGCAATGTAACCGGCAAAATATTAATCTCATGGTAAAGGAACAGAACAAAATGAAAATATCGAGAAGAAAACCTCTGCAGGCCAACGTCGGCGTAATGGGCGTCGGGCTGGATACCTACTGGGCGCAGTTTGATGGATTGTACGACGTCATGCTTCAGAAAATACGCACATTCATCGACAAGCTGGAAACACATCCGGTAACGGTAGCCGATTTCGGTATCGTCGACAACGCCGCCAAAGCTTATGAGGTACTCCCGCAAATCAAAGCAGCCGATCTGGATCTGCTGTTTATCGACATGGTAACCTACGCCACCAGCGCTACCTTCGGCGTCATCGCCCGCGAACTGAATATTCCCATCGTATTAGTGGTGCTGCAACCGTTGGAGGCCATGGACTACGCCCATGCCCAAACGTTCATGCAGCTTTGCAACGACGATTATTGTTCGGTCCCGGAATTTGCCGGGGTCGCAGTACGCATGGGCCGCAAAGTCCCTCCGCTGATCATCGGCATGCGCGAAAACGACCCCGTCGCCGATGCTGAAATCAGTGAATGGTGCGCCATCGCCAACGTGCTTCACGACCTGAAGCGCGCCCGGATCGGCCATATGGGACACGTGCTGGAAGCCATGCTGGACATGCAGACCGACCCGACGGCGGTTACAGCCGCCTTCGGCTGCCACGTGGTTCAGTGTGAGCCAGACGAGATTATGAAATACTTCGCCACGCTTGACGACTCCCAGCCCGCGGTTGCGGCCATGGCACAGCGGATTCTGGAATTTTTCGATACGCCCGATCCCGTTTCCGACCCGTTAACGAAAAAACTTACTCTTGAGGACCTCGGCAAGGCCGCCTGTGCCACGGTGGCGCTGGAAAAATTCATTGCCGAAAAGAAACTCGACGGTCTGGCTTATTACTATGAAGCGCAACCGGATTCGCTGATGCGTACACTGGTCACCAATTTCATTGTGGGCAATTCGCTGCTCACCGCCGCCGGTTTCCCGATGTGTGGTGAATTTGACATCAAAACCTGTATCGCCATGATGATCTTCGACCGGTTGGGCATCGGCGGCAGCTTCGCCGAGTTCCACCCGATAGACTTCGTCCGCGGCACCATACTGGTCGGCCACGACGGGCCCCATCACCTGAACATCGCCGAAAATAAACCGGTCATCCGCAGTTTGTCCAAATATCACGGCAAACCCGGAACCGGCGCAGGGGTGGAATTTAATATCAAGGTAGGACCGATCACCATCCTGAGCATCGGTGTTAAAGCCGACGGAAAATTCAAGTTCGTCATCGCCGAGGGCGAATCGCTTGCAGGACCGATTCCCCCGACCGGCAATACCAATACCCACGGCAAATTCCTCCCGGACATCCGGACCTTCCTGAAACGCTGGTCGGCGGCAGGCCCGACCCACCATTTTGCTCTGGGCATCGGCCATCACGCCGAAACCCTGAAAAAGATCGCCGAATGTCTGGGGATCGAGTCAGAAATCGTCTCACCCCAATAGACTCGGTGAAGCAAGGACGGCTCTTCACAGCCGCCCTTGTCTTTTATTTTTTCTTTGCCTTGCCCTTACCGCCGGACCACTGCCAATCACGGATTTCCGGCATATCTTCGCCGTGCTTGTGGATGTAATTCTTGTGTTCGATCAGTTTATCGCGCAGATACTGTTTGACATAGGCCGCGCGAGAGCCGAGGCCGGGAACCCGATCGATCACGTCGGCAGCCAGATGGAAACGGTCGATTTCGTTCATCACGGTCATGTCGAACGGCGTCGTGGTCGTACCTTCCTCCTTGTAACCGCGAACATGGAGATTTTTGTGGTTGGTTCTTCGGTAGGTCAGACGGTGGATCAGCCACGGATAACCGTGAAAGGCAAAGATGATCGGCTTGTCAACGGTGAATATCTGGTCAAAATCCTTGTCGCTCAGGCCGTGCGGATGCTCGCTCTGCGGTTGCAGAGTCATCAGATCGACGATGTTGACGACACGCAACTTAAGTCCCGGAAACTTACGGCGCAGCAGATCGACGGCGGCCAATGTTTCCAGCGTGGCAACATCCCCGGCGCAGGCCACAACCGCATCGGGTTCGGTATCGGCATCACTGCTTGCCCAGTCCCAGATGCTCAGTCCAGCAGTACAATGTTTGATGGCCGCATCCATATCCAGCCACTGGAACTGCGGCTGCTTCCCGGCCACGATCACGTTGATGTAATTACGACTGCGCAGACAATGGTCGGTAACCGACAGCAGCGTATTGGCATCCGGCGGCAGATAAACGCGGATAATACCCGCCTTTTTGTTGACCACATGATCGATGAATCCCGGGTCCTGATGGCTGAAACCGTTGTGATCCTGCCGCCA
>QKAL01000020.1 GCA_003246475.1 Lentisphaerota bacterium | reverse complement strand
GGGAAACAAGTCAATGTCAGCTTCGACTTGGGAAAGAACACCGGCAATATCGACCTCATCGTCAACCCGCCGGGAGTTACCATCTATGTCGATGGCAATCGCGTCGGTGTCACGGAACCGGATGAAAACCAGTGGACTTCAAAGGTCTTCAGCATCAAAGGACTTAAAGCGGGCATCCATACCATAACCCTGGCCCATAAACGCGCCCAACCGGAACAGCGCGTTGAAAAAATCACGGTAAAAAAGGGGACCACGGTTAGAACCAAGACCATAAACATCTGGATTGCCAATGCCGAACTAAAACATAAGGACGGCAGGACTGTTGTGGGTTGCCTGCGTGATGAAAATCCGCTGGTACTAATCTTTGAACCGGAAAAAGGGGTGCGGCAGGAACTGCGCCGCGATGAAATTGAATCACTCCGGATATTGAAAGACAAGGAATAGATATTATATTCTGGTAAATTATACTTTAACTTTACGGGGAAAAAATGGACGAAAAAGAAAAAAGAATCATCTCGACAACCGCTTTTTCATTTTTCATAATATTTGTTGTCA
Source organism: Lentisphaerota bacterium (assembly GCA_003246475.1). Taxonomy (GTDB): domain Bacteria; phylum Verrucomicrobiota; class Lentisphaeria; order Victivallales; family SZUA-371; genus SZUA-371. Next base: position 24,926 of record QKAL01000020.1, on the reverse strand, counting down.
TTGCCATGATTTTTATCTTCGGGCGGCAATACATCGGTGCTTTCAACTACTGGTGTCTTATCATGACCGGTGAAGTCACTCCCAGACCTGTTGATGTCAACCAAATTCCCGAAGATGTGAAGATTCAGCAACAACAATTTCAGAAGGCCAATAACATGAATAAAGTGGATGCCCCTGCACAAGAGGCAACCAATCAACATGTATCACGTAAAACTCCGGCAGAAAATGGTACCTATTCGACCCCCGAAACCGATAAAACTGATGACAGCTCGATTATTGCAGTCGGAAGCAATGACAAAGTCGTCGTCGGTTCGAACAACTGGCATGGAAAAGAAGATCTAAGCTTTAAGGTTCGGTTGTTCCGCCAGGAAAAAGGTTTTCTGGTAGTAGTCATGGTCACCGACGATATACTTTGGGCGGAAAATGAAAATGTCCAGCACCAGAATGACTGTGTAGAGATTTATTTTGATGTCAGACCTCCAAAACAGCGAGGCAAAGACAAATACGAACCCGGGGTATATCACGCCCTCATTGTACCATGCTTCGGCATGAAGAAAAATGCCAATACCATGATCTTTCATTTTGAAAATGATGAACCCATGCCCGAAGGTTGCCGGGTAAAAACCAATACGACTGCAGACGGTTACAGGGTTGAAGCATTCTTTCCCTTTACCATGTTCAAATATGAGCCAGAAGATGAATTTAATTTCGATATCGGCGTAATCGACTACGATTACAGTGGTAACTACAGCCAGATGGTGTGGTCCGGCAGCTCGGAAAACTATAAGGGGGCCATGTGGTTTGCCAGGATGAAACCAGTATCTAAAAAGCAGATTCCCCCAGCTAAGCAGTAAATGAATACTATTTATCCAGCGGGAAGCATCATTCTCGCCCCATTATCCGGTTATACCGACCTGCCCTATCGCCGCTCCGCGCGGCGCTTTGGTTGTTCCTACGCGTTTACTGAGATGATTGATGCCTGTTCCCTCTCCTATCGCAACAGCAAAACCAATAAGATGTTGGATCGCGGCGATGATGAGACATGGCTCGGAGTCCAGTTGGTGGGTGGGAAGGCCGATAAAATCGCCGACGCAGTCGAAGTACTCAACGACCATGACTTTGATATTCTCGATTTCAATCTTGGCTGTCCGGTCGCAAAAGTCGCAAAGAAAAATGCCGGCGCGGCCCTTGGCGCAACTCCCGACGATGCGGCAAGGGTTTTCAGCATTGTCACCGCCAGATCACGTTTTCCGGTAACCGCAAAAATCCGCATTCTGGATGAGGACAATCCGGAACCGACACTCTATCTGGCACGGTTACTGGAAAAAGCCGGCGCAAAAGCTATTACGGTACACGGCAGGATTCGCAGCGCCTTTTATTCCGGCCCCGTGCATACCACAATTATTCAGGCAATCCGCGAAACTGTCGGCATTCAGGTGATCGCCAATGGTGGAGTCATGACTGCGGAATCTTATAAAAGTTTGAAAAAGGAATCGGGCTGTGACTGTGTCATGGTCGCGCGGGGGGCAATGGGAAATCCGTGGCTGTTTCGCGAATTGACTGCGGGGCAGGATTATTTACCGCCGTGTGGACTTGATCTTGCCGGGGAAATGCGTCGCCACACACTGGAAATGATCGAGTATTATGGCGAGACGCTGGCAATGAAAATCTCGCGGAAAGTCATTCTCGACTACCTGCATGGCCGTGGTTATCATCGTGCCATGAAAAACAATGTCTCTTTTTTGAAAAACCGCGAAGATCTCCTTGCCTTCATCCAACCGCTGGAAGATGGACCGGCGGGAAAACTTGTCGTACCAGATGAATTTCCGTTTCCGGAGCGGAGTATGCGGCCCAACCCTTAATATTTTTGCGTTCTTCTCACCTGAATTTTTACGCAACCGTTTTTAAAATTGCCAACCAACACCCCCAATGTAGATTATTTCATAAAAAAAAACAGATATACGATAAAATAGATTTGCACAAAGCAGATTGAAAAACTATTTTAAAAGTTCGTGAGTGTGCCCGAAAATTTTTTACCAAAAAAGTTATTAAGGATTGAGTTTTAAAAGGAAAAATTGATAATTTAAGAGGTTTTCTATTATATGTCGGAAAACAAATATGCGGAATTAATTATTGACGGGAAGTCCTATCAGCTTCCGGTTGTTGAAGGCTCTGAAGGGGAAAAAGCTCTTGACATATCCGGTTTGCGGAAAAATACCGGTTTTATTACCATTGACCCCGGCTTCTTCAATACCGGGGCCTGTTACAGCACGATCACCTTTATAGATGGCGAAAAGGGGATTTTGAGGTATCGCGGTATTCCAGTCGAGGAACTGGCGGAAAAGGCGACTTTCATTGAAACTGCATATCTGCTGTTGCACGGCAAGATGCCGAATAAACCGCAGCTCCAGGCGTTTTCCCAGTTGCTCAACGCCAATTCGATGTTGCATGAAGACATGCGCCATTTCTTTGACGGGTTCCCGCGCGGCGCACACCCCATGCACATCCTTTCAACGATGATTAACGCGCTGTCAACATTCTATCCCAACGTCGACCTGTTGTCGCTGAAAGAAGACATAAATCTTTCCGCAGCCCGCCTGATTTCTCAGGTCAGGACGCTGGCGGCGTTCGCGTATAAAAAGAGTATCGGCGAACCGATTGTATATCCGCGCCACGATCTGTCGTACTGCGCTAACTTCCTCAATATGATGTTCGACTCACCGGTTCAGCCGTACGAAGTCAGCCCCGAAGTAGTCAAGGCATTAAATCTGCTCTTGATTCTTCATGCTGATCATGAGCAGAACTGCTCGACCACCACGGTAAGAACTGTCGGCAGCGCCCAGGTTAATCTGTACGCTACCATTTCCGCCGGTGTCAGTGCCCTGTCCGGCCCGCTCCATGGCGGCGCCAACCAGGAAGTTATCGACATGTTGCGGAAAATCATGCGCAGTGAACGCGACGTCAAAAAGTTTATCGATCGGGCCAAGGACAAGAACTCGGCATTCCGTCTGATGGGCTTCGGGCATCGTGTCTACAAGACCTATGATCCGCGCGCCGCTATCATCAAGAAGACCTGCCATGATATTCTGTCGAGACTTAAGACTGATGATCCGTTGCTGGAATTGGCGATGGAACTGGAAGCCGCCGCGTTGCAGGATGATTATTTCATCGAAAGAAATCTTTATCCGAACGTAGACTTCTATAGCGGTATTATCTATCGTGCCATCGGCATTCCTGAGAACATGTTCACTGTCATGTTTGCGCTGGGCCGTCTGCCCGGTTGGATTGCGCACTGGCAGGAAATGCTGACCAAGGATACCAAGATATGCCGCCCGCGCCAGATCTATACCGGTCATACCCTGCGGCATTACGAAAAGTCTTCCTGATTCAAGCAAGACATCTGATATTCATACCCCGGTCTCTAAAGGCCGGGGTATTTTTTTCTCCGCCCAAATCGTCCTCAGCACTTTTATTATGCCATAGAGCTTTTATCCCGAGCACCTCACGGTGTTTCGCATATGATTTTTTGCTAGTATTACAGGACAGGAGGGAAGAGGTGATGGAAGCTATTTGCCATAGGGGGTCATATGAAGCAGCACGGCTCAAAGCCGCGCCCCAAAGACACAATTGATGATTGACCATTATCAAGACAACGATGACTGCAATAATATTCGCAAGCTCTCAGACAAACATCTTGATGAGCACCACCCACAGAGCACCGACTATCATCGAGATTATGCTTACCGGAACTCCGACTTTGGCAAAATCCCAGAAGGAAATCTTCAATCCGCGCCCGGCGGCAGCATCGACAACGATGATGTTGGCAAGGCTGCCGACAATCACCATATTGCTGGACAAGCCGCTGGCTATCGCAATGAGCGGGCCGGAAAGCGGATCGGTGGCATAAGGAAGAAGCAGCATGACACTAGGTACATTGGAAACGATGTCACTAAGAACCGCCGTAACCACGAAAAGGGTAGCCGGGTTCTGCAGATTAAATCCGGCACTTTTCAGTCTCTGTACAAAATCCTGTGGCAACCCGGTAGAATCCATGGCTGCATTTACCACAAAAAGACCAAAAAACAGCAACAGCAAGCCCCAGTCTATTTTAGACAACATATCTCTGGAATCAAAACGTCCGTTCATCAAAAGAAAACATCCGGCGGTAATTGAAATCAAACCTTTGTCGTAATCGGTAAAAATAAAAAGCCCGACCACAATCACTGTCACCACCAGAGCCTTGACCGTTTCAAACAAGTCAAAACTTACTTCCGGCATCTCCATCGCCCCACGCGCCGAAGTGTCGGCAATCTCCAAAGTCCAGGACTTGCGCTGAAACCAGGCAAGTAAAAACCAGCCGATCACCAGCGACAGCAACGCCGGCACTCCGGTGTAAAGAAGAAAGTCTCCAAAACTCAAATTCAGTTTCTGGGAGATGAGCATGTTCTGTGGGCTGCCGATCAGAGTGGCCACTGACCCCGCATTAGTGGCAAAAGCCACTCCCAGCAGAAATGGAACCGGGTTCAAGCCACGCTTGACACAAAGCCCCAGCACCACCGGAGTCATGGCCACCGCAGTAACGTCGTTAGTCAGAACAGCCGAAAGCCCCCCAGCTAAAGCCATTAACAGCCCAAGAAGAACGAATGGAGAAACATTGAACAGTCCCACCAGTTTTGAAATATAGGTATAGAGTCCAGAATCCTCGAACTGCGCGGAGATCAGCATCAAACCGAAGAGCAACCCCAGTGTGCCGAAATCAACGCTTGCCAGCGCCGCGTGCCCGCTGATGTGATGCCCGGCCAACAAAAAAACGGCTCCCACCAGGGCAATGGCGGGACGGCCGATCTTCAGAAAAGGAAAGCGGCCGAGAATCATACCCGTGTATACCAAAATGAAAATCAATGTTATCATTGTCATCTTATGTCCCTTTGTATATTGAAATCTTTTTCAGATAATATGATAATTTTATTTCACCACAATGTCAGTATCCTCTTCGATACCGGAAACCACCCTCAACGTGTCTTTTTCCGTACCCGGAATCGTTCGTACCGGAACCCGGCGAAAATTACCAGCCTTATCCACCGATGTAACATACTCCAATTGTCCGATACGCGTTATTGCCGCATCAGGAACAATATAAGCATCCTCATCTCCCAACTTCAACGCGATAGTACCGGACATTCCCGGCATCAAATCACGAGTGTCGCCCAAGATGCACATTTTTACCATAAACGTACGGCTCCCGGAGTCAACGGAAGGCACGATCTCGCGTATCTCACCGGTATATCCGCGCCCGGTCGCATCCACCCGGAACGACACCTTATCCCCGACCGACACCGACTTGACCAACGATTCCCGGATCGGCACGTATAACATCAGCCGGGACGGATCGAATATTTTCAACATCACATTGGTCGGCCCCGCCATATCGCCGGGATCGACAAAACGTTCGGACACCACCCCGTCCATCGGGCTGGCGACAAAAGCATAAGCAAGGTTGGTTTCCGCCTCCTTCAGGCTCTGACGAATACTGTTAACCCGCGCGGCAGAAGCCCGCCATTCCTCCTCCGCTGCTTCAAAGGTCTTACGGGGAATGACATTTTTTTCCAACAAGCCCTTCTGCCGGACATAATCTTTTTCCGCACGATCCAGAGCCGCTTCAGCAGCAGTGAGGTTTTCCGCCGCCCGATCACGCGCCGCCTTCAAATCGGCATCATCGAGCTTCACCAGCAATTCACCGTTTCTGATGGTATCGCCACTGCGACGCGTAACTTCCCGGACTCGAGCGACAATGCGGGGAGCCAACTCGATCTCATCCCGGCTGCGAACTGTTCCAACCGAACTGTAGATTACCGGAACCGGAGTCTTGACAAGTCTAATCCGATGCCCTTCAATTTGAGTTTTATCTGCCTGAACCTCGCCTGGAACTATACGGTCACGGCTAACTACTCCGGTTTGAATCAGAATAAGCGTCAATATGACCGCAATGGCAGCCACAATCAAGATTGTTTTGGGTTTTATCATACTACACCTCTCCTTTTTTTGCCGTAACCAACATGTAGATGGCGGGTATTATCAATAGAGTAAAAAAAGTACTGGCAATCAGGCCGAAAATCAACGCCCATGCCAGACCGGAAAAAATCGGATCCAGTGTGATCGGCCACGCTCCCATCAAAGTTGTAATCGCCGTCAGCATAATCGGACGGAATCGGACCGCGCCGCTCTCAACAATCGCCTGACGCAGTGAAATACCACGTGCCACCGCTTCCTGGATAAACTCAATCAGCACGATACTGTTGCGGATGACGATTCCACCCAAGGCAATCATACCAATCATCCCTGTCGCGGTAAAAAATACAGGGTCGGCGTATCCGCCAACCTCACAACCGAAAAGTACGTTCAGCAGATAAAATCCCGGCGCAATGCCGATCAGAGTCAACGGTATGGCGCACATGATAATGAGGGGAACCGCTATGCCTTTTGTCTGAACTATCAAAAGCAGAAAAATGCCGATCATCGCCAGACCAAAGGCAATCCCCAGATCGCGGAATACCTGCAAAGTGATCTGCCACTCGCCTTCATTAGCCCACTCCACGCGTATACCTGGGGGTAGCGGGTTCTTCTTTAAAGTATCCCACTGAGTTTTCAGGATCATCTCCGCCGGAGTTTTGCCCACGCACTCAGCGGTAACAAACACCACGCGTTCAAGATTTTTGTGGTAAACCGGCTGTTCTTCGGCTTTTGCAACAAACCGCCCCAACTCCGCAAGCTGAACCATGCTGCCGTCCCCTCCCCGAAGCCAGAGCTGAGCCAGACGTTCCGGCAACGCGCGTTCCGACAACGGCAGCCGGATATTAACATAAAGCGGCGACCGCTCATTACGAACCTTGGCAAGAGTCGCCCGGGAACCGCTCAAAGCGTTGCGAAGAGCATCGGTGATCTCGGCGGCGGCAATATCATGGAGAGCCGCTCTGTCACGGTCGATTTCAAATACTAATGTTTCATGCTTCTTCTCCGCCATCGAATCGATTTCAGCCAGATGCCTGGAGTCGGTTTCCGAAAGACGTTGTTTTAGTGCCTCGGCACCGGCAATCAACCGGTCGTAACCGTCCTCAGGGCGTCCATACACCTCGGCGGTAATCGTCGCCAGAACCGGCGGCCCCGGCGGAATTTCCACGACATTCAGTACCGCATCGAACTTTCCGGCGATCGCGGTCAAACGGTCACGCAAGCGCAAGGCGATGGCATGACTCTGTTGCGTTCGCCTGGTTTTGTCCGCCAGATTGATCCTGATATCGGCATGATTCGGACTGTTGCGCATCCCGTAATGCCTTACCAGACCGTTGAAATCAATCGGAGCGCTCAGGCCGACATACGACTCAAAATTGTCAATTTCATTAACCGTTCGCAAAAAATTCTCCAGTTCACGAACCGCGGCGGCAGTCTTCTCCAGCGGCGTCCCCTCGGGCATCTTAAGGATCAACTGCAATTCATTACGGTTATCAAACGGCAGCATCTTCATCGGCACCTTCAACAGCATGAGCGAGAGCGAGACAACCAGCAGCACCGCCACCCCGCCAAGCAACAGCAGGGCATTGCGCTTTTTCAAAAACGGCGTGATCATAAACGAATAGGTTCTCCGTATCCATGCCGGAGTCACATCACCGCCGGCAAGTTCCGGATGTGATTTAACCTCCCCTGCCCGCTTCTTCAACAGATTCATCGACAGCCATGGCACAAAGGTCAAAGCACAAACCGTGGAAAAAGTCACCGTCAACGGCACATTGATCGCCATCGGCCCCATGTACGGCCCCATCATGCCAGTGATAAAAAACATTGGAGTAAACGAGATGATAATGGCAATCGTTGACATGATTACCGGCGGCAACACCTCCCGCACCGCCTCCAGTGTCGCCTTAAATGGAGGCAGTATCCCCATGCGAATATGACGCTGGATATTGTCGACATTGGTAATCGGGTCATCCACCACCAGACCAAGGCTGAGGATAAGCGCAAACAGCGTAACCCGGTTGATAGTAAATCCAAACGCGTAATTGACAAATAGCGCCAAAGCAAAACTTACCGGCACGGCAAGGCCGACTACCAGCGCCTCGCGCCGCCCCATGGTGATGGCAATCAGGATCACCACCGTCAGAATAGCGAAGAACATACCCGAGATCAGGTCGTTGACCTTATTGTCGGCAGTCACCCCATAATCACGGGTCACAACCATGCCGACATCGACTGGAAAGATCTCGCCGCGCAGTTTTTCCGCGCGGGAAATAATATTCTGCGCCACGGCAACCGCGTTGGTGCCTTTCTTTTTGCTGAAGGCGATCGTCACCGCCGGGCAAACGTCGCTTTGACCGCCAACCGCTTTGGCGGAAGCGGGACCAAAACCGATATTGACGTAGTTTTCCGGCTCGATCGGACCATCACGGACAATTGCCACATCTTCAACCCTCACGGTCCGTGTTCCCGTCGTGGCAACCACGGTTTTGCGGAGCTGTTCGGCATTCTCCAGCCCGGGGGAAGTCATAACGCGCATCGCTTTGCCGGACTTCACCAGCGATCCGACCGAGGATGTCGCATTGACACGTTTTAACGCCTTAACAATGTCCTCAAAAGTGATTTTGCGGGCAGCCATGCTCTCGATATCCGGCTCGATTACCAGTTCACGGGGATAGCCGCCATAAATTCTAGTCTGGGAAATATCGCGCAGCGAATCCAGCCGGGCTTTCATTTCCTCGGCCATGCGCCGCAACTCATAGGGAGTGTGATGCGGAGAATAAAGCGTGAGCGACACAATCGGCACATCATCGATCTGAACGGAATTGACCAGCCATCCGGTAACCCCTGACGGAACGATGTTCAGATTTTCATCAATCTTGTCCCGGATCTTTACCATTGCCCGGTCGCGATCCTGCCCGACAAAAAAACGAACCGTGACCATGGCGCCGTCACGGCGGCTGACCGAATAGACATGTTCCACTCCGTCAATCTGCCACAACAGCCGTTCCAGCGGCGTGGTCACCAACTGCTCAGTCTCTTCCGGAGAATGACCGGGAAAATCCACCGAGACATCGACCATGGGCACCACGATCTGAGGTTCTTCTTCACGGGGAGTAAGAAAAATAGCCATCATCCCCATTATAAAAGCCAGAACAATAAAAATAGGAGAAAGCGGTCCGGTCAGAAACAATCTGACGATCTTGATTATAATATTCGATTCGCGCGACTCATCATCTGTCATGATTTCAAACCCCCAAGGTTACGCCAGCAATATATTCCACATGTCGCAGGAACGCAACCGTTACACCAAAAAACCTGTCATTTCATGCGATATTGAAAATGCCGCCGCCAGTAATGCGGCGAATAGCCGGTAATTTTTTTGAAGACGGTGGAAAAGTACTGACTGGAAGAAAAATTCAGCCGATAGGCAACCTCGGTAATCGAAAAATTCCGGTCAAGCAACATTTCAGCGGCCAGGTCCACCCTGAGCCGCAGCCAGTAATCGTTGGGCGAATAACCGGTCTCGCGACGGAAACGTTCATGAATGGTGCTCCGGCACAAACCACCGGCTTCAAGCAATTCCGGCAAAGTTGCGGAATTACGTACGTGCCCCAACATGGCGTTAATGACCTGCCTAACCGGCGCGGAATAGCTTGGAACCGCCAAGTCTTTTTTCCCTTCCTTCCAGACACGGTACAGTCGAATCAAAAGCCGACACACCAGATGATGCATTGACGCCTGCCAGTCAACCGGCTTGTCGATATACTCCGCCAGAATCTCCTCGGTGGCGTCACGAAACCATTCCCCGCCCAGAAAAAACTTTCCCACCGGGTTCCCCTTGAAAAACTCCAAACAATCGCCAGAATTTAATAAACGCTCAGGAATGACTTCGAACCAATAGAGCAGGCATGGTTCCAGACGGTTATTGATCCCGGCATGCCATTCCCCTGGACGGCAGAGGTGTACTTCACCCGGTCCGATGTCCGCCTGTCGATCATCCAGCCGATACCGCATCACCCCCTGATGAATATAACAGATTTCAAAAGCGTTTTCATGAACGTGACGCGGAAGAAAAGTCGCCTCCCGGCTATAATACCGCCCGATCAGCTCAATTCCATCCGGCAGATCGTCGGCACCGGAACAACGTTCAAACGCCAGACGACGCACATGTTCTCCTCTCATGGTAAAAAACCTCAATCGTTTAAATTATTACTGAATAAAATATAACATTTCTCTCGTAAATCGGCAAGTTTGTATAAAATATTACGAAAGATTTTTTTGAAAGCATCGTTGCCGTTCCGGCTGTAAAATTTATCATAGACTTGATTTTAATAATAATTCAGCCATGGAGATAAACATGAAACAAACGCCAAGAGAGATCGTAAAACGGGCATTGACCTTTAACTATCCGGAGCGAGTCCCGGTCGAACTATGGGTATTGCCCTGGGCTTTTATGAACCACAAGGAAGAAACCGAAAAGTTGCTGCACGACTTTCCCAGCGATATAATCGCGCCGCCAAATCCTTACGGCCCGAGCAAGAAAGCCAAAGGCGATCCGTGGGTAATCGGAGAATCGGTTGACGACTGGGGATGTACGTTCGTCAATTTACAGAACGGCGTGATCGGCGAAGTTAAGAACCCGCTGGTGAAAACCCTGTCCGACTGGCAAAAAATAGAGGCTCCATGGGAACTGATCCCGACGGGAAAAAGCAGGGAAGACGCAATCCGGCAGGTCAATGAATTCTGCCACAATACCGACAAATTCGTCACAATGTCATGCTGCCCACGCATCTGGGAACGCTATCAGTTTCTACGCGGCACCGAAAACGCGATGATGGACGTGATGCTGCGCGAACCCGGCGTCGACGAACTGCTGCAACTCATCCACGAATACAACTGCCGTGAGCTGGAATTCTGGGCAGAGACCGATGTCGACACACTGCGCTTCATGGATGACTGGGGCTCCCAGAAACAATTGCTGATTCCCCCGGAAACCTGGCGCGAAATCTTCAAGCCGATGTACCGTGATTACTGCCGTATCGCCAGAGACGCGGGAAAGTTCACATTCATGCATTCAGACGGCTTCATCTCCGAAATCTACCCCGATTTGATCGAAGTAGGGGTAAGCGCGTTGAACTCGCAGTTGTTCTGCATGAACATGGACGAGCTGGCCCGCATCGCCAAGGGCAAGATCACCTTCTGGGGGGAACTTGACCGCCAGCACCTGCTGATCTCTCCCGATCCTGAAGTCGGCCGTCAGGCCGTACGTCAGGTCGCCGAAAAGTTCTACTCTCCGGCAGGTGGAGTATTCTGCCAATTTGAAATAGGACCGGGAACCAACCTCGCCACCGCCCGCGCTGCCTGCGAAGAATGGACCAAATATCATAATTGATCAACGATTGCGGCGATAATTGAATTTGTGCGGGTTGATCCCGAGATTGGCCAGCTTGTAACGTACCATGCGTCCGGTAATGCCAAGTTCCCGGGCAACCGCACTGACATTGCCGCTATTTCGCTTCAAAGCATCGGTAAGGACATCACGCTCCATCAAACCGATCTGGTGTTTCAGAGATCCCGCTGGAATATCTTTATTCTGAGGCATCTGCAATGTCTGCGGCAGGCAATATCCCTGAATGACCCCATCGCCGCTCAGCAATACCGCATGTTCGATACAGTTTTCCAGTTCGCGGACGTTACCCGGCCAAGAGTAGGCTGTAAGCATGGTGATAGCGGTGGTTGATATACGTTCGATGCGTTTATTCATAAGCTTGCCGTATTTCTCCGCAAAATGGTTAGCCAGCAACATGATATCCGATTTACGATCGCGCAGCGGCGGCAGAATGATCGAAAATACGTTGATCCGGTAATAGAGGTCCTGACGAAAAGCTCCGGTGTCGATAGCGGCTTCCAGATCTCTATTGGTTGCCGCAATGATGCGTACATTTGCGGACCGTGACTGGCTGCTGCCGACCCGTTCATATATTTTTTCCTGAATCACCCGCAGCAGTTTAACCTGCACTGCCGGGGAAAAATCACCGATTTCATCAAGAAACAAAGTCCCGCCTTCGGCTTCCTCCAAACGCCCGATACGCCGCGCCACCGCTCCGGTAAATGCCCCCTTTTCGTGACCGAACAGTTCGCTTTCCAATAGATTTTCGTTCAAAGCCGCGCAATTGACGCGCACCAGCGGCTTGGAGGCTCGGGAAGAGTTATAATGTATGGCGGATGCCACCAGTTCCTTGCCGGTACCCGACTCACCCCGGATCAGTACGGTGGTGTCCGCAGGAGCAACCTGATAAATACGGGTGAACACCTCACGCATCGAACTGGAATCGCCAATGATATTCTCGGGACGGAACTTATCCTGCAAGGCATTGCACAGTCGCCGATTCTCCGACTCCAGTGATTCGCGTTCCAGACGAAGCTGCCGACGGTTGTGAACGTCATGGGCAATAATACCGGCGACAATCGTCAGAAACTGTGCCACTTCCTCCAGACAGTCTTTCGACCGGAACGACAGGTCGCAGGAAAGCGTCCCGGCCGTCTCCGATCCCAGAATGATCGGCACGCAGATAAAACTTAGCAGTTCGCGATTATGTTCGCTGCGAGAGTGAATCCTGCCCTGAAAACGGGGTTCATCGGCGATCTTCGGAATAATCTCGGTTCTTCCGCTCAACATGACCTGTCCGACAATTCCTTCACCTTTACGGTATACAGCGTTCTTATTGCCGGCATCGACCGCCTCGGCCATCGTTCCCACTATCAGAGCATCCTTGTTGCGGTCAACCAGCATAATCGTACCATGAAGCAACTCAAGTTTTGCTTCCAATATTTCCAGAATCCGGCGCAGCATCTCTTCCTGTCCGGTCAGCGATACCATGATATTGGATATTTCCAGCAGGACGGCAAGCTGGAGCCGCCTCCCGCAACTGGTGTTGTTTCCACCGCACTCATTATTGTCAATCTTTACATTCATGTAACCAAACACTCTATTTATTTCATTTTTGTAACTTAACTTCAGTAACAATGAGCTCAAAACATTGTTGCCAGTTACGAGATATTGCACAATCTATACCAACCTGCTCATATTAATCCCCAAAATGCAAAAAACAGTAAAAAACGAAATGCACCCCGTTACATAAAATAAAATTTGACAAAATGAAACCACCGTGGAAATAATTGTCAAACCCAATGTGTAAATACATTAAAAACCAACAACTTACATTTTTGTCAATCCAGCGTATCCATTCAGGGATTTTACAATAATTTCCCATTGCACCATTACCGCAAAAGCATGCAAAAACAAGGTAAAAACATTTTTTACACTTTTTTTAAACACCCAATAACAAACGACTTACACACCACTACAACAACCACACATGATTAATTATTTCACTGGCTGGCACGGCTAAAGCAATATAGGACAGCCAGATTGCGAAATAAAAAATAACAATCCCCCAATGGAAAATAACCGGAGGTAAAAAAAGAAAATGAGAAAGATCGCGATTTATGGAAAAGGTGGTATCGGGAAGTCTACGACGACCCAGAACACCGTTGCGGGCCTGGCGGAAATGGGCAAAAAAGTTATGGTTGTCGGTTGCGACCCGAAAGCTGACTCAACCCGCCTGTTACTGGGCGGACTGGCCCAGAAGACCGTACTTGACACCCTGCGCGAAGAAGGTGAAGACATCGATCTGGAAGACATCGTCAAACCGGGTTACGGCGGCACTCGCTGCGTCGAATCCGGCGGTCCGGAGCCCGGTGTTGGTTGCGCCGGACGCGGGATCATCACCTCCATCACCATGTTGGAACAGCTGGGAGCGTACAATGCGGATAAACAACTCGATTATGCTTTTTACGACGTACTCGGCGACGTAGTATGCGGCGGGTTCGCCATGCCGATCCGCGATGGCAAAGCTCAGGAAATCTATATCGTGGTATCCGGAGAGATGATGGCAATGTATGCGGCCAACAACATCTGTAAAGGTATCGTCAAGTACGCGGATACCGGCGGCGTCCGTCTCGGCGGCCTCATCTGTAACAGCCGTAAAGTGGACAATGAAAAAGAGATGATCCAGCAGTTTGCCAAACAGCTTGGGACCCAGATGATTCACTTCGTGCCACGTGAGAACATGGTACAACGTGCCGAGATCAACCGCAAGACGGTAATCGATTACGAGCCGACCCACCCACAGGCCGACGAATACCGTACCCTGGCACGCAACATCGAAAACAACCAGATGTTCGTCATTCCCAAGCCGCTGGAAATCGAAGAGCTGGAAAAACTGCTGATCGACTTCGGTATTGTCTAAACGTTCAGCCAACCTAACAACAGCGAATCAATAAGGAACAACAAAAATGATTTTAATCAAAGCGATAGTCAGACCGGAAAAAAGCGATGAAGTGATGGCCGGATTACTGGAAGCCGGATATCCGGCGGTAACCAAAGTTCCGGTTTTCGGGCGAGGCAAACAACGCGGACTCAAGGTTGGCGAAGTCCATTACGACGAGCTGCCGAAGGAAATGCTGCTGATCGTGGTACAGGACTCCGACAAGGACTTCGTCATCAAGACGGTGGTAGAAAAAGCCAGAACCGGAGCCGGTCATTTTGGTGACGGCAAGATATTCGTAATGCCGGTGGAAGAGGTTCATACCATCAGTTCCGGAATCAAAGAAGCCTGAGAAGGCCGGAGGAACGACTCATGAAAGAAGTTATGGCGATAATCAGAATCAACAAAGTCAACGAGACGAAGAAGTCATTGAGCGATGCCGGCATCTCCTCGTACAGCGCCACCGGCAGAGTCCTGGGACGCGGTAAGGGACTGGTGGACTACCGGATCCTCAAAGGCGCCGAGGAAGGCTATTCAGAAGCCATGTCTCAACTGGGAAACGGGCCGAGACTGGTACCGAAACGGTTGATCTCGGTAGTCGTCTCAGACAGCTGGGTTGACCGTACCGTCAAGGCCATCATCTCGGCAAATCAGACCGGCAATCCCGGCGACGGTAAAATATTCGTGCTTCCGGTCTCGGAAGCGATAAGAGTCAGAAACTCGGACACGGCTAAAGGCGAATCCGGCGGCACGGTCCTGGATTCTTCCGGAGGTTTGGAATGAGCAACAAGGAAAAACTACCCGAAACCACAGCCATGCTGGCGGATATTCTCAAAAGCTATCCGCCGAAAGTGGCGCGGAAACGGAGCAAATCGATGGTGGTCAACGACCCGGAAACCATTCCGGAAATCCAGGCCAACGTGCGGACGATCCCCGGCATTATCACCCAGCGCGGCTGCTGTTACGCAGGTTGCAAAGGGGTGGTACTCGGGCCGACCCGCGACATCGTCAATATCACTCACGGGCCGATCGGCTGCGGTTTCTACAGCTGGCTGACGCGGCGTAACCAGACCCGTCCCGACGCGGATGGAGAGAATTACATGCCGTATTGCTTCTCCACCGACATGCAGGATGACAATATCGTGTTCGGCGGCGAAAAGAAACTCAAGCTGGCGATTCAGGAGGCCTACGACCTGTTTCATCCCAAAGCCATCGCAGTGTTTTCCACCTGCCCGGTCGGTCTGATCGGTGACGACGTACACGCGGCGGCCAAGGAAATGAAGGAAAAATTCGGAGACTGTAACGTATTCGCGTTCAGCTGCGAAGGTTACAAGGGCGTCAGCCAGTCAGCCGGCCATCATATCGCCAACAACCAGATATTCAAGCATGTAATCGGCCGCAACAGCAAGAAGGTCAAGGGCAAATTCAAGATCAACATGCTCGGCGAGTACAACATCGGCGGTGACGCTTTCGAACTGGAACGCATTCTGGAAAAGTGCGGTATCACGCTGGTATCGACCTTCTCCGGCAACTCGACCATCACCAAGTTCGAACAGGCTCATATGGCCGATCTTAATACGGTAATGTGCCATCGTTCGATCAATTATGTGGCCGACATGCTGGAAAAGAAATACGGCATTCCGTGGATCAAGGTCAACTTCATCGGCGCAGAGGCCTCCGCCAAATCATTGCGTAAGATAGCGCAGTACTTCGACGATGAAGAATTGAAGAACAAGGTCGAAGAGGTGATTGCCGAAGAGATGGCGGAAGTAACTGCCGTCGCTGCGGCAGTAAAACCCCGTACCGAAGGCAAACTGGCGATGATGTTCGTCGGTGGTTCGCGTGCCCATCACTATCAGGAACTGTTCAGTGAAATCGGCATGAAGACGATAGCCGCCGGATATGAGTTTGCCCACCGCGACGACTACGAAGGACGCCGGGTTATTCCGAATATCCAGGTCGACGCCGACAGCCGTAACATCGAAGAACTGCACATCGAAGCCGATGCCAAGGAATACCTGGCCCGCAAGACGCCGGAAGAACTGGCAAAACTGGAAAAGGAAGGCTTCACCTTCCACGACTACGAAGGCATGATGGCGGAAATGGCCAAGGGAACTCTGGTTATCGACGACATCTCGCATCACGAGATGGAAAAACTGATCGAAGCCTATAAGCCCGCGGTATTCTGTGCCGGGATCAAGGAAAAGTACTGCGTTCAGAAGATGGGCGTTCCGCTGAAACAGCTGCACAGCTATGACTACAGCGGTCCGTATGCCGGATTCCAGGGTGCGATCAATTTCTATAAGGAAATCGACCGTATGGCCGGTTCAAAAGTTTGGAGCCTGATCCGTCCGCCCTGGCAGAATTCCCCGGAACTTTTTGCCGAAATGGCCGACGCGTAATATAAGGAAGTACGGAAATGCTACTCAGACATACGAAAAAAGAGGTATACGAGCGCAGTGCCCTGACCGTTAATCCGGCCAAGACCTGCCAGCCTATCGGGGCGATGTACGCGGCGCTCGGCATCCACGGATGCCTGCCGCACAGCCATGGTTCGCAGGGGTGCTGCTCCTATCATCGCAGTACGCTGACCCGCCATTACAAGGAACCGGTCATGGCCGGTACCAGTTCGTTTACCGAAGGCGCTTCGGTTTTCGGCGGACAGGCAAACCTGCTCCAGGCAATTGACAACATATTCACCATCTATAACCCGGATGTGATTGCCGTTCACACCACCTGTCTGTCCGAAACCATCGGCGACGACATGAACCAGATCATCGGCAAAGCCAAGGATGAGGGCAAAGTCCCCGCCGGCAAACACGTGATCTACGCAAACACCCCGAGTTACATCGGTTCACACGTGACCGGTTTTTCCAACATGGTCCTTGGCATGGTACGCGGCTTCTCCGCCAAAAGCGGCGAAAAGACCAATAAGCTCAACATAATCCCCGGGTGGGTTGAACCCGCCGACATGCGTGAGATCAAGCGTCTGGTCAAGATGATGGGTATCGACTCGATCATGTTCCCGGACACCTCCGGCGTGCTTGACGCGCCGCAGACCGGACATTACGAGTTCTATCCCAAAGGCGGCTGCACCATTCCGGAGCTGATTGCTTCCGGCGACAGTAAATACACCGTCGCGCTGGGTCAGTTCTGTTCCGAAGATGGCGCCAAATTTCTGGAAAACAAATGCGGCGTCAAGTATAAGACACTTGATCTGCCGATCGGGATTGCCGCTACCGACCGCTTCATCTCCACCCTAAGCGAGCTGGCCGGAGTACCGGTCCCCGCGGCCATCGCGGAAGAACGCGGCCAGCTGGTGGACATGATCACCGACATGCAGCAGTATTTGTACAACAAAAAAGTCGCACTCTGGGGCGATCCCGACCAGCTCATTTCGCTTTGCGAATTTCTGGTTTCGCTGGACATGAAGCCGACCTGTGTGGTCAGCGGCACACCGGGCCGGACGTTCGAACACCGAATGGATTCCATCCTTGCCAGTGTCCCCGGCGCGAAGTACAAAAACGGCGCCAACGCCGACATGTTCCTGATGCATCAGTGGATCAAGAACGACAAAGTCGATCTGCTGCTGGGTAACACCTACGGCAAATACATAGCCCGCGACGAAGATATTCCGTTCGTCCGGATGGGCTTCCCGATCCTCGACCGCGTCGGACACAGCTACTTCCCGACTGTCGGGTACAAAGGCGCGATGAGGATATTGGAAATGATCCTCGGTGTATTGATGGACTACCAGGACAAGACCTCTTCGGAAGAGACCTTCGAACTGGTGATGTAAAAAAACAAGGCAGGAGACACAGACCATGATGACTGGATTATTGAAAGAACGGGAACGGCAGATCGTTACCAAAGGCGACGGGACATTCGACATCGAATGCTCCAAAGCCAGTTTGGCCGGTTCCGTCAGCCAGCGGGCCTGTGTCTTCTGCGGTTCACGCGTCGTGCTCTATCCGATCGTCGACGCGCTGCACCTGATCCACGGCCCGGCCGGTTGCGCCGCCTATACCTGGGATATCCGGGGCACGGTGTCTTCCGGACCGGAGCTTCACCGCATGAGTTTTACCACCGACCTGCGGGAAAAAGACATTATTTTCGGCGGTGCCGACAAGTTGTACCGGGCGCTCTCCGAACTGATCGAACTGCATCACCCCAAAGCGGCGTTTGTCTACGCAACATGTATTGTCGGGGTGATCGGTGACGACATCGAAAGTGTCTGCCGCCGGGTCGAGGGCGAAAAAAAGATCCCCGTCCTGCCGGTCTGGTCAGAGGGCTTTCGCGGCTCAAAGAAGGACGGTTACCGCGCCGCCTGCGATGCGCTGGAAAAACTCGTCGGCACCATGGAACCGGAAAAACCGGTCCATCCCTACAGCATCAACATCCTCGGCGACTTCAACCTTGCCGGTGAACTGTGGATCCTGGAGGAGTACTACCGCCGCATCGGCATCAACATCTACGCCCGGATCACCGGCGACGGCAGAGTGGACGACATCCGCTCCTGTCACCGCGCCGCGCTAAACGTGGTACAGTGTTCCGGCTCGATGAGTCATCTGGCGGAAACGATGAAGGAAAAATACGGCATACCGTTCAAACACGTCTCCTATTTCGGCATCGAAGACATGTCGGCAGCACTCTACGACGTGGCGAGTTTCTTCAATGATCCAGTGTTGCTGGAGAAAACCGCCGCACTGGTCAAGGAGGAACTGGAAAAACTGATGCCGGTACTGGAATTTTATCGCGCCCGGCTTACCGGACGCAAAGCAGTTATCTATGTCGGCGGCGCTTTCAAGGCGATATCGCTGATAAAGGCACTCCGTCTGCTGGGTATCCAGACTGTTGTGGTCGGATCGCAGACCGGACGCAAGGAAGACTACGAGATCATGGCCGAGCTGTGCGATTACGGTACGGTCATTGTCGACGACTCCAATCCGATCGAACTGGCAACCTTCGCACGGGAGCGCGGAGCCGACCTTTTCATCGGCGGGGTAAAGGAACGGCCGATCGCCCACAAGATGGGCATGGGGTTCTGCGATCACAACCACGAACGCAAGGAACCGCTGGCCGGATATGAAGGAATGAAAAATTTTGCGGCGGAAGTCTATGCCGGAATGATGAGTCCGGTATGGAGATTCGCCCGCCGGAGAGGTGAGAAATGATTAAGTCAGCTTGTGATGAAGACTGCCGCGCCACCGTCAGATTGAAGATACCGGACGCAAGCGACGTTGCCGCACTTACCAACCCCTGTAAACTATGCGCCCCCCTGGGAGCCTGCGTCGCCTTCAAGGGCGTCGAAGGATGTATTCCCCTGATCCACGGGTCACAGGGGTGCGCCACCTATATTCGCCGCTACCTTATCAGTCACTTCCGCGAACCGGTAGACATCGCCTCCAGTTGTTTTGTCGAGTCGGCCACGGTTTTCGGCGGCGCCAATCTGTTCAATACCGGGCTGGACAATCTGATCTCTCAGTATCGCCCGAAAATGGTCGGCATCTGTACCAACTGCCTGAGCGAAACCATCGGCGAAGACTTGCGCCGCATGTTGCAGGATTACCGGATCGAGCACAAAAAGGAGGTACTTCCAGCCTTGGTCGCCGCATCAACACCCAGCTATACCGGTACGCATGCCGACGGATTTCACATTGCGGTGAGATCCATGCTCGCAGAACTGAGTTTGCCCGGTCTGGAAAAGGTAAAGGGCCGCGTCAATCTGCTGCCGGGCTTTGTCTCTCCCGGCGACCTCGACCACCTCAAGGAGGTAATCACCGCCTTTGGCCTCGATCCGATGGTTCTGCCGGACTACTCGGAAACACTGGATGGCGGTTTTCAGGAAGAATACAGCAAGCTGCCGGAAGGCGGCACTCCAGTGGAAAGGATCAAACGCGCTCCTGAAGCCGAAGCGACAATCCAGTTCGGACGGGCACTGGCCCGCGAAGAAGGCGAACGCCTCGGCGGCGGCGTCTGGCTGGAACGGTCATGCGGCGTCAACTGCTACCGCCTCGGCATGCCGATCGGACTGCGCGAAAGCGATGAATTTTTCCATACACTGTCAATGCTCAGCGGCAAGCCGGTACCGGCACGCTATAAAAGCGAACGTTCCAGACTCCTCGACTCCTATGTCGATGGACACAAATACCTGTTCGGCAAACGCGCCGTGGTTTACGGCGACGAGGATATGGTCATCGGACTGGCATCGTTCCTGGCCGAAATCGGGGTCAATCCGGTACTCTGCGCCTCGGGCGGCATCAGTACCCACTTCGCCGACTCGGTTCATGCGGTTACCCGCAACCTCGGCAATACATTCGACGAACCGGTCACCGCGATCAACGACGTCGATTTCGACCGGATTTTCGCCAGAGCCGAAAAACTCAAACCGGATCTGATCATCGGCAGCAGTAAAGGCTATAAGCTGGCGCGCGATCTGGACATCCCGCTGATCCGCTGCGGTTTCCCCATCCATGACCGTATCGGCGCGCAACGCATCCTGCATCTGGGCTACCGCGGCACCACCGCGTTGTTCGATATTATCACCAACGCACTGATGCAAGTCAAACAGGATCGTTCACCCTTAGGTTATAAATACATTTAAATAGAGAGGCAGTATCATGAACATCGACCGTCATCCGTGTTTCAACAAAGAGGCAAGCGCCAAATATGCCCGGATTCATCTTCCGGTGGCGCCGGAGTGCAACATACAGTGCAAATACTGCAGCCGCAAATATGACTGCGTCAATGAGAGCCGCCCCGGCGTCACCAGCGCGGTCCTCACACCGGAGGAGGCATTCGACTACCTGCGCCGTGCCCGCGAGAAAGCCCCCAATCTCAGCGTGGTCGGCATTGCCGGACCCGGCGACCCGTTTGCCAATGCAGACAAGACCATCAAAACGCTGGAACTGGCGCATGCGGAATTTCCCGATCTGATTTTCTGCCTGTCCACCAACGGCTTGGAATTGTACGACAATATCCCGCGACTAAAGGAACTTAATGTATCACATGTAACCATCACCATCAATGCCATCAAACCGGAAATCGGGGCAAAGATCTACGCCTGGGTGAGACATAAAAAGCATATATACCGCGGAGAAGAAGGTGCCGGACTGCTGATCAAAGAGCAGCTCCGGTGCGTCAAAGCTCTGAAGGAAGCCGGGATTATCGTCAAGATCAACAGCATCCTCATCCCGGGCGTCAACGACACCCATATCGAAGCTGTTGCCGCCAAAGTCAAATCCCTCGGTGCAGACATCATGAACTGTATTCCATTGCTGCTGGCACCCGGTTCCGAGTATGCGGAAGAGGAACAGGCGGTTCCCGATCATGAACTGCTCGACAAGGTTCGCGCCGGAGTCAGGAAAGAACTGCCGGTAATGGAACACTGCCGCCGGTGCCGTGCCGACGCCGCCGGACTGCTCGGCCACGACAACCCGGAACTGTTGAACGAACTTAAACGTACCGTCGAGGAACGCAGCTGGCTCAAACCGGACCGTCCCATGGTCGCCATCGCAAGTTATGAAGGGTTGCTGGTCAACCGGCACCTGGGCGACGCCGACTTCTTCTATGTGTTCGAACGTGGCGACGGCAAATTCATATCACGCGGCAAGCGCCCTGCCCCGCAACCCGGCGGCGGCGATGAACGATGGCGACAATTGGCCGACGCATTACGCGATTGCAGCGTCGTGCTGGTTGCCGATGCCGGCGCTCGCCCGTTCGAGGTACTTTCGGAGTCCGGGATCAAGGTTTTCCGTTGTTCCGGCCTGATCGACCAGTTGTTGCGGGACATTTATGAAGGCAACCCGTTAAAAACCGTAGCCTCGGCCAGACTTTCGCACTGTCGCCGCTCATGCGGCGGCGGTAACGCGGTCGGAGGATGTTGCTGATGATGAAGAAGTCACCTTTAAAATGGAGTATGAATTATCATGACTATGGTGGCAATATGTACGAAAAGCGGTATTTGCGTTGATGAACATTTCGGTCATGCCGATAGTTTTTATGTTTTTGAGATCGATGAATACGAGATGATGTTGAAGGAGGTCCGTTTCGCCGAACGCTATTGTGACTGTTCCCACACCGCGCCAGCCTCACACCGCGAGGACCGGCTGGACAAAATATGGGAACTGCTCCACGACTGTAACATGCTGTTTACAGCAAAGATCGGCGAACCGCCCCGTAAATATCTTGAAGACAAAGGTTTGATGATTGTCGAGATGGATTGTCCCATTTCCGACTTGAGAGAAAAACTTAAAGCAACCCCATAGTAAGGAGTGATGAGACCATGCACAAACCCAAGTACCATATCCTCGTCTGTAATTCGTTCCGCATGTCCGGCGAACCACAGGGAATCTGCAATAAGAAAGGCGCGCCCAGCCTGATGCAGTATCTGGAAGAAGAGATACTGGATCGCGGACTTGACGCCATCGTCTCGTCCACCGGTTGTTTGAAGGTTTGCGACCGCGGCCCGGCCATGGTCGTCTATCCCCACAATTTCTGGTATGGCGGAATCAATGAATCGGTTATCGATACCATTCTTGACGCACTTGAAAACGATGAACCGGCAGAAGAATACCTTATCTGCTGAGTTGGAGATGACTCGCGGATGATCGACCCGACGGAAAAATTAAGAATTGCGGATACAACGCTGAGAGACGGAGAGCAGTCCCCCGGCGTTGTATTCTCTTTGCGCGACCGGCTGCGGATCGCCGAACTGCTGGCCGCTGTCGGTGTCGACGAAATCGAAGCCGGAACCCCGGCAATAGGCAGACGCGAACGCCGAGAGATCCGATTTCTGGCCCGGCAGCACCATGACTTTGCCGTCAGCGTCTGGTGCCGGGCAATAGAAAAGGATATTGCCGAAGCCCTTGAGACCGAGGCGGGAATCATCAATATCTCGTTCCCGGTATCTGACATTCTGTTGCGCGCCATGAAGCATGATCGCGATTATCTTTTTCGGTTGCTTGACCATGTCCTGGTGTTTGCCGACCGGGAATGCCCCCGCTATTCGGTCGGGCTGCAGGATGCCGGGCGCGCCGGCAAGGCGGTTCTGGAACAAGTAGCCGCCAGGGTCGGCCTCAGCCGGGCGTTCCGCCTCCGACTCGCCGACACCGTCGGTGTACTCAATCCGATGAGCACTTCAGCGATGATCCGCCGCGTCCGACGGATCGCCCCGCATCTGTTTCTGGAGTTTCACGGGCACAACGACCTGGGGATGGCGACCGCCAACACCCTCGCCGCCGCCGATGCCGGAGCGGATTACCTCAGCGTCACTGTCAACGGACTCGGCGAGCGGGCGGGAAATTGCCCGCTGGAGGAAATCCTTTACGCGCTAAAATATTCCTTGCGACGGCGGCTGGAATGGAACAATTCCGCGATGCAGACACTTTCACAAATGGTGTCACATCTCACCGGCCGCCCGATATCCCCTAATAAACCGATAACCGGAACATTGACTGCCCGTCACGAGTCAGGCATTCATGTCAACTGTCTGCTGCGCGATCCGTTGTCTTATATGCCTTATCCTCCGTCGGAACTTAACGGACGCGGGCATGAATTTGTAATCGGCAAACATTCCGGAATCAGTTCGGTTATCGAATACTACAACAAACTATCGCTGGAGCTTAGTCCCGTAACAGCACAACCGCTGCTGAAACGGATCAAAAGGCTGGCCATTCATCTGAAGCGCAATTTAACGGATGATGAATTAATCGAAATATATTATGACAGGAGTGAAAAATGAATACGCTTCATGAAAAACTAGTACTGCGCCCGGCCCTCTTCGATGATATCGAACCCATGTGTATCCTGCTTGAAGAGTTGTTCGCGATCGAAACCAATTTTCGGACGGAAAGAGAAAAGCAGCGCCGGGGTCTGGGAATGCTCATCGAAGACCCCCAATCCCTTGTTCTTGTCGCGGTCCTGAACGTTTCCGTACTGGGCATGTGTTCAATCCAGCCGCTGATCTCCACGGCGCAGGGTTCTAAGGTGGGACTGGTCGAAGACGTAATCGTCAAAAAGGAATTCCGTGGTATCGGCATCGGCAGGAGAATGCTGGATTTTGCCGGCGAATGGGCGTTAAAACAAGGGATGACCAGGCTCCAGCTGCTCGCCGATAACAAAAATATGTCGGCCCGGCAATTCTATCATGCCATAGGCTGGAGCGAAACCGGCATGATCTGTATGAGAAAATTTCCACAGAAATAAAGTCATTACAGGACGAGAAAATGAACATCCATATCCCTGAAATATTATCAGCCCTTATACTAACCGCAACGCTGAATCTCTTCGCCGGCGCCAATCCGGTAATGATCTTTGCCGCCGCCAGTACAGCCGATGCCGTCAGGGAGATTTCCACCGGCTTCACCGCCGCAACCGGCATACCGGTCAAAATCAATGCCGGTTCGTCCGGCGACCTGACCCGGCAGCTGGAAAGCGGCGCTCCAGCCGATATCTTCCTCTCCGCCTCCACCAGATGGATGGATTATGCCATCGGCAAAAAACTGGTCAACGCCGCAACCAATAAGGAGCTGATGGGAACCAGTCTGGTCGTCGTAGTACCCGCCGACAGTTCCGTTGTCCCAT
>QKAL01000029.1 GCA_003246475.1 Lentisphaerota bacterium | reverse complement strand
ACGGCTCGGCGTTTTGCCCGCTTCGTACTTGTTGCCTTCGACGAGCACCAGATCTTCCGGAGTCAGGCTGGCGCGGTCGACGCCGCGCGGCGTGATCAGGAACCGGTCCTTGTCGACGCGAACTGAGAATGTACCTTCCGTACTGGTAAACAGCATCTGACGGTAGGAACGGTTGATGAGTTCGATCATCTTGAGCCGCAACTCTTTTTCTTCGCTGCTGTGGTATTCGGGCACAAATTCGACGAAATCGGAGTTGCGGTTATTATTGCTGAACTCGATCTGAGTCGCGGTCAGCATGTTGGGCTTGCCGATGGTATTGGCTTTGCTGATGAGGCGGGCGCAGAAGTCGAGAGTCTCGAACCGTTGAAAGGCGTCCAGCAGCGTGGCTCCGGAAGTAACCGCACCATGGTTTTCCAATAAAATGGTATTGTGCCCTTTGGCGAAGACTTCGGCGATATTCTTGCCCAGTTCTTCGCTGCCGGGGATGGCGTATGGGGCGAATCCTACTTCGCCGCAGACCTGGCGGGCGTTCTGGAGTACCGCGGTATTCGGAATCAGGCCGGCGATACTGAATGATACCAGTGCCGGGGGATGGGCATGCAGAATCGCTTTGATGTCTGGGCGCATCTTGTAGATGGCGCGGTGGAAAGGGAATTCTGACGATGGTTTGTGAATGCCTTCAACCGAACCGTCTTTCTTGACGCAGACGATGTCGTCGCGCCGCAGCGTTCCCTTGTCGACACCGCCTGGGCTGATCCACATGTCGCCATTACGGTCGATGATGGACAGATTGCCGCCGGATGTGGTGGTCATTCCGTGACCATAGATGCGCTGCATGATGGCGACGATCTGGTCTTTCGGATGGGTTAATTTTCCCATTATCATTTTATACTACTCCTTTTTTGTTACTCATTTTCCGGCGTACGTCATTGAGATATATTGCGCCGGAAGTGAAAAATATGAATATCAGCGGTAATGCCGGGATACGGAAACGCCAGTCAAGGTTTCCAATCGGCAGTACCCAGAAATATGCAATACAAAGTACGGTCAATCCTAACGCCGCGAAATCGCGGCGGCGGTAAAAGCTCCAGATCCCAAACAGCATCAGGAGCCAGCAGAGGGTGTAAAACACCATGTAAACGAGGGCGATGATTGCTGCGGCGGGGTTGCCGCTGAAGTAGTGCTTAAGCGCGGCGACAGCGCCTTGGCGACGGAGGATGTCCAGCGTTCCGCGGTTGCCGCTGACCAGTTGCAACCGCTCCAGCAGCGGATTGATGTCCGGCATCAGGAAATACGGAACGTCTCGCTGCATCCAGAAGATGACCTCAGGCATATTGTCGATAATAATCTTTTTCCCCAGTACGTATGCCTGGCGGCTGCGCTCGACCGGATTTTCGGCGGTCAGCTGGGTATCGAGCTTTCTGCACATGGCATCGAAGGGAATGTTGTCGCGTTTGGACAGGAAACTGCCCGCCTTATAGTAAAGCATGTAATATCCTTCCATGGTAGTGAAGGTGAAGTAACCGGTACGGATGTAGTTGCAGGTACACCATGCCAGCGGCAGCAGGTTGGCCGCGGCGGCGAAGATTAATACGTAAATGATCTTTTTTCGCTGCCACAGCATCCATAATGCCAGAGGGGCGAACAAATAGATTCCTGCCGGGCGGATTATGGTAGCCATTGACAGGGATAATCCTGCCTCCAGCGGACGGTTACGGCAGAGCAGGAACAGTCCCAACATCAGCCAGAAGGTGAAGGGCACCTCGGTCAGCGCTACTGAAGTCATAACGATCAGCGCCGGAGAGGTCAGCAGAAACAGCGGCAACAGCCAAGAACATTTGTCCATACCCCATTCCCGGCCCAGCTTAATCGTCAACACTCCGATGCCGTAAAGACAAAGCAGATTGACCAGGAAATAACCGAAGTTCCCGGCAATGAAGCTTGCCATGGCGATCAGGGCCGGATACCCGGGGGAACGCATCAGCGCCAAGAGTCCGTCGGTGTCTTCCAGCGAAACATGATACTGCGCGTGAGCGGCAAGATTTTGCGCCAGCGCCAGATAGTCCCCGCTGTCAGGGAACGGCTGTGGATTCTGGCAGGTCAGGACAAAAAGCAGCAGTGCCGGGGCGCAGGGCAGGAGCGCGTAAAGCCACGAACGGTCGTTTTTGATTCCGTTGCTCGCCTTTTTTATCATTTTTGTAACAAAATCCAACATAAAACCAGCCTAATTGGTTGAAAAGGTAATATAATTGGGTAGGATATTAAAATCAATCCCGTCAATATCATCTTTTTTGTGAATCTGACGCGTAAATGTGAATGTGATACATGTATTGTCTTTGGCATCGGAAAACAAAAAGCCCGGCAGACATGAAGCCGCCGGGCCGAACAGTTGAAAACGTTAAAAAGAGTTAGAATCTTTGGATGAAAATATAATCAACGGGATTGGTTCCTTCTGTGCTGGATACTGATTTTTTAAATACAATCTGATTAAATGGCACACTGCAGGTGAAGACAAGAATTCTTTCGTAGAAGTCGTTGGTTGAAACCCCACCCAAATACGCGATATTGATATGGTTTCCATTCTCGTCAACGTAATATACGCCTTGTTGGGCTGTATTTGAGGCGTCTCCATAGAATCTTATTTTCATCAGGTATGTATCCGGAGCCTTATAACTCCCTAGACCGACGGAGAAATATGACCAGACAGGGACAGTCCCAGGTATGCCGGCAGTCATCCCGGAGGAGGCATATTGCTGGTTGAAGGTCTGGATTGCACCTGAACCGCTTTCCGCTTCCCAAAGAACATTTTTGGAAAGGACGATCTGGTCAACGGGATTTGTCCCGGTAGCAGTAGCGTCCATCTTTTTGATAATAATCTTATTGAAGGGCTTGTTGGCGGAAAAGCGGAGTTGGTCCGTATGGAATTTCTGATCCGTTCTGCCGGAGATAAAACCGATAAGAACATGTGAGGCATCGTCTATATCCTCATAATAGATTCCCTGATTCACGCTATTTGACGCATCGCCAAAAGTCCGGATGCGGATATTATAAGTTTCCGGCCCCATATTTCCGGGCAAGTTAACATATCCGAACGAGTATTGTGGAACAGAAGGAATAATTTGTACTGCGCCGCCTGGAGATACGTTGGTGGCGGAGAAGTAGTTGGGGTCTGTAATGGAATAAAGCGCGCCGGAAAAAGAAGTTTCCGGTTCGATAAATACCTCTCCGGTATCCGGCAGAGTGGTGTAGCTTTTTGCAAAACTGTTCCAGACACTCACATAGTTGTCCACATCATTATGGGGCCGCCAGAGTGCCGAGGAATAATGGTAGGTGGCTTTCCGCGTTTCGAGCATACTGACGAAGTTCTGCATCCCTGCAGTACTCATCAGATCGCCTTCCGTTTCGATCTCGCCCAGATGCAAAGCAATGTTGTTACTGCTCGAAATACCCGCCCACCATGAATTGTAATAAGTAAATTCCGTATCAAGGTGTTCGCGGGCCGCATGTATGCTGAACATGATCTTCTTATAAACCGGATCGGCATCATATTCGTGTCCGTCCCAGGTTACCGGCCAGGCAGTCCCCCAACCGGCATTGAAATCACTGAGCAACATGATATGTTTGGTGTCGTATTGTCTAACAGCCTGAGCACAATCGATATAAAACTGGCGGACATCGGCAGACCAGTCATACACGGTGTTGTCTGGAAGGGTAATGGTTCCGTTCGTGTTCATTCCCAACGACCTCTGGTCAGCGGGATAAGGTTCGTTCCATAATTCGAAAATAGCAATCACCGGTTCATTTGCATAGCGCTTAGCCAGTTCGGTCCAGATAGGGATATAATGACTCCGGGCATACGGGACAATATCCAGTGCGTTATCACAAGGCGGATAGGCGTGGAGATCCAGAATCACGTACATGCCGTTACTGATGATGGTCTTGACTTCGGGGTCTATATATTTAGTAATGAAATTCTGTATTCCGGTGGGGTTATAGCCGCCGCATTCTTCAACCCGGTCTAGACTATAATTTATGTCATGAGTGGCGACCGCCAGCCGGATGGCATTGCACCCCAGATTTTTGAAGTGGGCGCATAGACCGTCAAGACCATTGTACGCGGCATCTTCTTCGTCTGAAAGGTCTTGACATCTGGCCATGCTGAAGAGCTGGAAAGGCTGTTTATCCGAATCGATCAGGTATCTCGGACCGGAGGTGTTGGTGCTTAATGACAGAAATGGTTCGCAAGGTTCCGTAAGCTTAATGTTGTCAAACCCGGACTCTCCCCACTGGGCATGAACACGGCACGATATTACCGCATAATTTGCCCCGGCGGGAACAAGGAGGGGAAAACGTTTTGAAGTCCATCCTGAAACCAGATTCAAATAAGGCAACCCGTAAATCGTGTTGTCGGAAAAGTTCTCAAAACCAACCCAGCCGCTTTCGTTTATACCGGAGTAATAATCAATACGGACATAGGTATTGTAACAGTTTGTCTTATAATCGAAGTCAAATTTGTAGGTCTGACCGGGCTGAACGTTTATCTGGGTGGATTTCCAGTAACCGGATCCGCCGGTGGTTCCGGTGGTCTTGATCTTGATATATCCTCCAGGATTTCCACCGGTAGAACTATAGGTGAATGCCGCTTTTGCCGTCAGAGTAAAATTGTTGACTACCGTCCAGCCGCTGGAATTGGAATCAAAAGTTCCATTCACGACAATCTGTGCATGCAGTGATGAGAAAAATGTTAGTAGACATAGGTTTAGAAAAGTGATATAATGTCTCATGGCTGCCTCCGTCATCTTAATTTATTTTTTTTCTGGGATGCTCCGGGGGGCAGATACCCCCAATTTAATACTGCCAAAGCATATTTTTCTGTTCTTGACCCTCCCTTTTTTGACAGGCAGTTACGCAACATGTTATACATGCTGCGCAACTACCCGTATGAATAAAAATGTCTGAAGAAATTATTCGGATTTTTCTCTGTGGACAAGCGTAAAATCCAACAATCCGATAGAAGGCAATTTCCCTGCGGAAGCCTTTTTCATGATAAGCTTTGAAAAAGGCTTTTCAACCCAAACGTAAAAGACAAGAGGAACGACACCCGGTTTGTCCAGGTTAACAAACGGACTGAACTGAATCTGTTTATCTCCGTCCTCAATATAAAGCGCAAATGACGGCGAGCCGGAAGCTGCAGCCACACGGCCTTCAAATTTGTAACTCCCCGGCGGCAGCGTCCGGCCCAGATCGATGGTAATCCACCCGTACTGCGGTATTGCCGCAGGGACGGCAATGACCGCACTGCCGCTAATCGTGGTCAGGGCTTTTTCCGACAACTTGAGCTTGCTCACTTCAAAAGTGTTTTTTTGTTCCTTGTAAGTTATTTTCGGAAAGGTTTTTCCGTGCTTGACCGGAGATGCATACTTCTTTGCCCATGGACTCCATGTCGAAGTGAAAATAGCATCAGGATCATGCGGCCGCCACAACCATACTCCATACTTATTCGGGTTTTTGGCCAGGATGTCCAGAAGTATGGAGAGATCTTTTTCCGTCTGCAGTCCTCCCTCCAATTCGAGCTCGCCGATCAGAAAGGGTACATTCCAGGTGTTGGCAACATTGTCCAGTACATCTTTCACAAAATTCGCGTTGCAGTGATCCTTGGCCATGTGTTTACTGAATATCACCTGGCGATAAGGCTCATCAACCTTGAATTTTACCGGTGCCCACATCGAAGCGGTAGCGGCGCCCCATCCGGCATTCCAGTCACTGACCATGATGATGTGTCGAGTATCGTACTTCCTGACCGCTTTGATGCATTCGGCATACCATTGGCGGAGATCTTTTGCCGACTCCGGCGATAATCCGGCAGGTTTCATGCAGGGTTCGTTCCACAACTCATAAACCGCGACCATCGGCTCGTCTTTATAACGTCTGGCAATCGCTTCCCAGATCGCAAATCTGGCACGGCCGGATTCAAGGGTCTCGGCAAAATTGTGATCGTCGATGATAACATACAACCCGGCCTTAATGATCGCCTGGACATCCGGGTCGACATACTTTTCTACGTACTTGTCGGCGCCTTCCTGATGGAAATTCGCATCCGGACAATATTCACGATTTGGCGACAGCGCCAGACGAATGCAGTTCAGGCCGATGGAGCGGTAATAATCCATCTGTTCTGATATTGGCCCGAACAGATTTTTCTCGTGACCGTCATGATATTGGGTTCTGGCTATGCCTACCATCCGGAAGGGCTTGCCGTTGGCATCGACAATGTATTTGCCTCTTACCTTAAGCCATAATCCCCCGGAAGATTTATCAGCCGCAGGAACGGTTATAAATGCCGACAGATAATCGGCTTTGTGCCCATTAAGCGCCTTTGACTCAATGGCAACACGATATTTGCCGGGCTCAAGACCCGCAAAGGAGACGGAACATTCCTTTTGCGGCAGTGCACTGTTTCGTTCCTCAACGACTGCCCCTTTTCGGTTGTATAGCTTAACCGAAGCACAACATTTCAAGCTGGTTTTCCAGCTGAGATCCAATGCGCATGGCGTGGGTTCCGAACGGAATTCCGAGATCTTCGGCTTTTCGGTCAGCACCGGGAATGAGGGGATGTCCAACTGAACATTTCCCGTGGCGGGATAACGGCTGTTTGCCTGTCGCCCCACCATGTCTTTTTGGGCGAAATACAGCGTCTGAAAAATCAGATTCATGCTGACCGGGCCGGGAGATAGTTTCTTCAAAGGTATCTCGATCTTCAGGGTGTCCTTCGTCTGCATGGAACATTTTACCCCTGGTTCCGAACATTTCGGCGTCTTGCCCAAAGTCACTGCCCATGGATCACCATCAATGCTTTCTGCCTCGAACTGCAGATGAATAGTGTTTTCCTCGTAGGGGAATGTATTGGGCTTGCCCTCAATTATAAACGTGATGTTCTTCCGGTTAACCTTCTCTGCCGACAATCCGGAAATATATATCTGCAAAGCATCGTTTTGTCGGGCAAACCTGATGGCGGATGGACACAGAGCCTGTTCATTATCCGGAGTGAACCCTTTATCCTGCCACACCGGAATAGCTGACCAGTCGGCGGGAGCATCAACTACCGCCACTGAGTCGGCGTGAAGAGTTTGGCACAGGAGAATGCCGCATGTTATCAGTATTATCATATATTTCATGTATCAGAACC
Source organism: Lentisphaerota bacterium (assembly GCA_003246475.1). Lineage (GTDB taxonomy): Bacteria > Verrucomicrobiota > Lentisphaeria > Victivallales > SZUA-371 > SZUA-371. The sequence goes on along the minus strand of QKAL01000029.1, from coordinate 141 downwards.
TCTAGTCGAAATAATTAGTAACGAAAACGTTTTATTTCACTACGGTTAGCATATACTATATTTGCGGCATGTCCATCGATAAAGTTAAAATTCGCTCCTTTGCCGACGTGACGGAGCTCAGGATGGTGGTTTTCGTCCTCC
>QKAL01000025.1 GCA_003246475.1 Lentisphaerota bacterium | reverse complement strand
CCCGTTGCCGGGATGAAAACCCGGTGTCCTAGGCCTCTAGACGATAGGGACGCATGCGTCTCAAAACGAGCCATTAAGATAACTGTATCTTTTATTTTTTCAAGCGGGAAATCAAAAAAAATCTTTTTTATCTATAATTCCGCTCTTTTTCCCGATGAAAAATCCTGAGAAACCAACGTTTCAGCGCATTTCCGTGTCAAAATTGAAAACGGACGTTGTCTTTTCGTTCCAATCGGAAGCGATCAAATCGTAATAGTCGTAAGTACCAGGCAAGTGCGGAATCGAAAACGCTATGCCCGGACGAAGATAGGTCAGCCCGGCATTGGGATCGAAATGTACCAGGAAACACGCACCCCGGCTATCCTTGAGTTCGCCGTCAACCGCAATTTTTGCCCGGGTCACCAACAGAACCGGACGGCCATAGCGGAAAACTTCTACCGGCAGCGGGGACTTGTCCCGCAACTGCTCCAGCGCGGTCTTTTCCAACTCGGGATAGGCCTGAACCCGGCCAACGCCGTAATTCGCCAGTTCCGCCGCCGCCAGTGAATTACTCACCGGTAGCGACAGCGATGTTGTAACCGCAATCCCTTCATAGTTCCGCAACAATTCCAGACCATACGGCGCGGTTACCCGGAAGCGCCGGATTCCGTCCTTAATTGCCCGGTCTATCAATTTTTGCAGGCCAGCCAGACGCTTTTCCGGGCAAAATTCCGGAAGTATAGCCTCAGCGGCATGCTTGGATAAAGAATAAATTGACTCGGATTGAATATCTTTGTTGCCGGCCGGATGCGCCCCGCCGTGGCAAACCGCTACCGTCGCCGCCGGATTTTTTTCCGATATCTTTGCCGGGATCATCGCCAGATATTCTCGCCGGAACCGCTCCAGCGCTTCGTCACCGGAATCACCATTATAGGCAGCGCAATGGTTGTCGGCAACGAAATCCCAGAACTGTCGCCGGACCTTTTTCAATTCGGCCGCCGGGAAAAAGTAGGCTCCATCAATCTTGACATCGATATTACCGGCGGCAAAAGCGTCGGAACCGGAGGCGGCAAACTCCTCCCGCACCCGTTCAGGCTGAAGCGGATGCTTTTCCGCTGCCGCCAGCTGAAAAGGCAGTTCCCAATAAAATGCGCCGCCATCAACCGTAATACGGTCGGCTTTGATAAAAATCTGCAAATCGAGATAGATACGCGGCGGCGCCAAAGCGGCAATACGGGCACGATAATCGGTGGTCTCCGTCCCGGTCTTGAATACCAGAGAATTTGCGTCTACCGCTTTATCGCAGCAAATAAACCCGGTCTCGCCGGGCAACAGCTTTCGAACCGCTTCGTCCCGGCGGTACATCCGGGTCACGGTCAACGCCGGGCCCTCCTCTCCGCTGGGAGGCTGGACACGAAGGCGATCACCGACATATAGCGGTTTGTTGGCACTGACTTCAAATCCGTTATTGCGAACCCCGGTCACCTTGCCGCACAGCAAGCCGGCGGCTCCCATCGTGTCATGCTGAACCATCGGACCACTCTTCTCCGCGTCATAATAGCCATGCGACCATTTGCGCCCAAAACTCCCGGCAATAATATTTCGTGCTTCGCCAAGCAGTTTGCGATCGACAGGGTCCGGAGCGTCAAGCAATTTGCGATAGGCTCCCACCACATTTTGAACATAGTCCGGCTGCCGCAGCCGCCCTTCGATCTTCAGAGACGCCACCCCGGCCTTACGGATTTCCGAGATCAGGTCGGCGGTAAACAGATCGTTGGTGGAAAAGAAAAACCCATTGCCATCCTTGCTGAAAAAACGGCGGCGGCAGGGTTGCTTGCACCGGCCGCGATTGCCGCTGTGTCCGCCATGCCATGAGGAAAACAGGCATTTCCCCGCCAGCGAACAACACAAAGCACCGTGAATGAACATCTCGATCTCCACCGGCGAATCCTTCTGCATCAAACGCAGCTCCTCCAGCGTGATCTGGCGTTCAAGAATAACTCGCCTGAACCCCATCGCGGCAGCCAGTTTGAGTCCGGCAGAGTTATGAAAACCCATCTGGGTTGAGGCGTGAAGGGGCAGGGCCGGAAAATATTCACGGGCAAGGCGGAGCACTCCCAGATCCTGGACGATCAAGGCATCGGGACGCATAGCCGCAAGTTCCGCCAGATACGCTGCCGCTTCCGGCAGCTCCGACTCTTTGACCAATGTATTGAAGGTCACATAGACTTTACGTTTGAGCTTGTGAGCATATTCAATGACCCGCCCCAACGAATCGGGCGTGAAATTTTCGCTGCGCTCCCGGGCATTGAACTTCTGTAATCCGGCATAGACAGCGTCGGCACCGGCATCGAAAGCGGCAAGAGCGGCAGCGGCATTACCAGCCGGAGCCAGCAATTCGGGAATTGCGTTGGTCATCGATTTGGCATCCTGTTTAAGCATATCAATGCCGGAAGAGCCAGACTCTTTCCGGCATAAGTATTACATGGCTTGGGGAACACCGATCGTCAACGTCTTAAGCCCGTCGGCGATGATGTCGCGGATACGGAAACACATCTGCATCCGGGCCAGGCGCAACGCCGCGTCTTCGGCGCTCAGTACCGGGCATTCGCGATAGAAGCGGTTGAACGCCTTAGCCAGGTCAAGCAAATAACCGACCAATACCGAGCAGTCCATTTTTTCCGCCGCATCTGCCAGCGCCTGGGGATAGAAGGACGCAACTATCGACAACGCCTTCTCTTCCGGCGCGGTCAGCAGTTCCCAATCCGGCTCGCCGTCGCAGGCAAAACCCTTTTCGGCGGCCTTGGCGGCAATCGAATTGATCCGGGCGCAGGCATACTGCACATACGGCCCGGTATCTCCTTCAAATTTGACCGATGCCTGCGGGTCAAACATCATCGTAGTCTTCGGGTTGAACTTGAGCAGCATGAACTTCAGTGCGCCCATACCGATGATCTCCGCCCGCTCGTCCAGATCGGCGGGCACATCCTCGCCGCAGCGTTCAAGGGTTGCCGCGCGGGAAATCTCGACCATTTCCTCAAACAAGTCGTCGGCATCAACTACCGTTCCTTCGCGGCTTTTCATCTTGCCGGTGGGCAGATTGACCATGCCATAAGCCATATGATAAAGGTTGTCCGCCCAGGCAAAACCCATCTTGCGGAGGATTTCGAACAACATCTTGAAGTGGTGTATCTGCTCGTCGCCGACTACCCAGATCTGCATGTCGGGATGATAATCGTTGTATTTGCGGATGGTGGTACCGATGTCCTGGGTAATGTAGACGCTGGTGCCATCCGAACGCAGCACGACTTTCTGTCCGAGTTTGCCCAGATCCACGATCACCGCGCCGTCATCGCGTTTGGCAAAGACGCCGCGTTCCAGCCCGTCAAGGATATTGTCCTTGCCAAGCAAATAAGTCTCACTTTCCAGATAGGTATGGTCAAACTTGATGCCCATGCGCTCATAGGTTTTGGCAAAACCGTCGAAAACCCAGGAGTTCATCATCTTCCAGAGATCCCGCACTTCCGGCACGCCCGCTTCCCAGTCCTGCAGCATCTTCTGCGTGGCGGCGCCGATCTCGGTCAGAAGGAAAAGATCTTCGTTATCCTTGTCCGCGAGCTCCGGCCGGGACTTCTTCAACTCATCGATCTGTTCCTTGAGGGCAATGTTGAAACGCACATAAAATTTGCCGACAAGGTGGTCGCCCTTGATCCCGGTGGATTCCGGGGTGTCGCCGTTGCCGAAACGCTGATAGGCGATCATCGACTTGCAGATATGAATGCCGCGGTCATTGACCAGATTGATCGGAATGACGTCGTGCCCGACCCGCTGCAGCAACGACGCCAGCGACATGCCGAGCGTATTGTTGCGCACATGCCCCAGGTGCTGCGGCTTGTTGGTGTTGGGCGCGGAATACTCGATCAGAATGCGGCGGCGCTTGTCCGCCGCAAGAATTTCCGCCTTGAGAATACTGTCGATGGCCGCAACCGTATCGCGATGCACCGCGCCCGGGCGGAAAGTGACGTTGACAAAAGCCTTGATCTGTTCGGCCTGCTCAACATCCGCATGGCGGTTGAAAAAATCACAGACGACTTGGGCCAGAGAATCCGGCGACTGCCGGAAAAATTTGGCGAAACGAAAACAGTTGACCGTAATGTCACCGGACATGTTATCAGGACATTTCTCGCCGGTAACGGTCCATCCGGCGGGAAGCTGTGCTCCGGGAAACTGCTGCGGCAAAAACGACGACAGGTCTTTGATACACGTAAAATTCATGATGCGGCTCTTGTTGTATTCCAGAAAGATTCTTCGTTACAGCGTGGTTCTGACCACCGTGGTTTCCTGATCCGTGTCCAGGGATATCCAGTAGACGCCGAACGTGGCCGGAATAAAGCAGGTGGAACCCGCAGGCACCTGGGTCCGGCACTCTTCGTTGCCGACGGTAACCGGATTGTTGATCGGGGTAATCAGGTGAAAACTGCCGGATTCCGACGTGCTGTCGCGCCAGGTTTCCACCAGACGCAGGTCATCGACGTGGAAAAACGGACAATGCTTGATGATCGGGAATTTGCGGTTGTGAGCCACGTTGTCGGACACTCCGGTGATCCGGCTGGGCGTACGGTCGGTGAACGCAATCGATTTCAAAGCTTTTTCAACATGAAGTTCACGGGATTTGCCGTTGCTGTCAACGCGGCCCCAGTCGCTGACGCGATAGGTCGTGTCGCTGTTCTGCTGGATTTCCAGCAACAGATTGCCCGAACCGATGGCATGGATCTTGCCGGACGGAATGAAATAAGCGTCGCCGGGTTTGGAGTCGAACACCTGAAGATATTTTTCCACATCCGGGCCGGACATGGTATCGATGATCTGCCGTTTGGTGGCGTTCTGCTTGATGCCGGCCATGATCTTGGCGGTACGATCGGCGGAGATGATATACCACATTTCGGTTTTGGGCTCAGCCCCTTCGCCGATCTCGGCGCAGGCGTCGGAATCAGGATGCACTTGCAGCGACAAGCGTTTTCCCGCATCGATGAGCTTTACCATCAATGGAAATTTTTTACCCTGATAACTGGGGGAAATGATGTCGCGTCCGTAGGTCTCGATCAGTTGAGAGATGGTCATGCCCTGCAGCGGCCCGTTGGCGATGACGCTCTGTTCACCCTCGCGGTCAACCAGCTCCCACGACTCGCCGATCGGCTCGGTGGATTCCGGCAGCTGGCGGTTCAAAACCGGGGCCATTTTCTTGCCGCCCCACATCCGGGCCATGTAAATGGGTTCAAATATGATCGGATACAACTGATTCTTGTCAATGATTTCCATTGTGTTACGGACCTCTTTATGTAATTATTATCATAGTTTTTATCATCGGGTAATGTACTATGGCTAACGGCTTATTACAATCGGAGTATATCAATAGAATATAGAAAATTGGCATTTAATGCATCTCCCCGGCACAAAATCCGGCCATATCACGTCATACAACATCGATCTCAACAACTCTCTTCACATAACTCATTCCCGATTTCGAGTCTCCCTCCAGCGGGCGGGCCGGAAAATCTTTTCTTAAAAAAAGTGGACCATACACACTTGCTTTTATTCGCTGTTTGTGATATGCTTAGGTAAATAACCAATGAGGTCTTTATAACCATAAAACAGCCTTTACAACTGAACAGCATGTTATAACATAATACTGCTTTCGACAAACTGTTTCTCAGAAAAAACCGTCAAATTTTTTAGGAAAGAAACCGAATGTTGAAAGTACGTTCGTTTATGGGGGTTGTATTCCCCGTAGACGGGCGTATCTTTCCGTCTTCTGGACGCATTCATCATATCTTTCCTAGGCTCTTGACGGTGCCTTTCTGAGGTGTGATCGGATGCGTCCTTTTTTATTGCGCATTCCCTCGCCGCGGTTTGTATGGGCCATAACAACCAAGGGGGAATCATGAAGGATTGCGGACAGGAGTTTTTTAGGGTTCAGGCGACGCGCGAAAAATACGAGAACTTTGTGCGCGGCTGTCCGGGGCTGATTGTTGCCGGGCGCGTCGACACGGATTATGAGGACAGAAAAAAGCGGCGTCTGCTGCTGGAAATTGATGCCGGCGGGCGGGCGACGCGGCAGGTGTGTTTGCGGCTGGTTTGTCGCGGCCACGAAAATTATCTGACGGCGGCAACCGATGCCGGATCGCTGGCATTGTCGAATACGATGCAGATGGTGCTGACGCTGATGGGCCACGCGGAAATTCCGGTTTATACGGCGGCGCTGGCGCGCGATTCCCGGCTTATTCTGGGAGCGTCGAGTCGTAGCGACATGCTGGATTTCCGGGAGTTCTACAAGCTGACCATCGGTTTGGCGGAGGCAGCACAACGTATCAGCGAAGCGTTCCTAGCCGCAAGCGTCTACCCTGAATCGTGGTGTAATATTCTCGAAGGCAAAACGTTGCATTACCGCATCGGCTGCTGATTTCCCATGCTTCCACGGGGAATGTCCCGGCATTACACCCCCCACTACACCGCCGGGCATTCCCCGCCTTTCAAAAACCAGCGTCCTTTCCGGATTGAGGTAGAATGCCGGAAAAGTCGCTTGCATTATGCGCCCGTGCGAAGCATATTTGAGCGGGGGGCGCACGTCGGGTAGTACGTCGGACAAGATGGGTCTATCCACACTTGACAAAACCCTATCTGGATGGCACCAGAGAACCCAACGAACTAAAAAACATGCCATTGCATGTTTATACAGTACGTTTAGAGCTCTTGAGGGGGGCTGTCATGTGAAGATTAAAGCGGTCAATTAATCTCGCCAGCGCGTGAGGCTCTTCCTAGGAGGCACCCAGCCCCACACACAAAGCCCCCATTGCTTAAAAACCGTACGCTGCATGCCGCAATGGCTATTAATCCGTCTCTTCATCCGCACCTTCACTTTCATCTATTTCTAGTGCAGAAGCAAACGCTTTGGCAAATCGTATCGCATGATCTTTGGTAATCATCAATCTAACATCTTCTATAAGCTTATTATCAGGACGCATTTGAGCTCCAGATAAAAGCATCATGCCATCTGGTCTTTTTGCAATTGAAATAAAATCTACAAATACAGATTTTACATTATCTTGATAAATAATTTTTCTTGATTTTGGTTTCTCTATTGTCATTTTATTACCTAATTTCAGTTTTCCTTTGTTTCATAAAAATTATCTTGTGCAGAAAAATCGCAATATATAACCTCAGAACTAGAGTTTTTTAAACAAGTTGGACTTTCTGACATGTATTTATTTGCAATGGCTGTACCATAATCTTCAATTAGACAAAACCTGCCATCACCTGTTTTATTGTACAATTCAGCAGATTTTTTCAA
>QKAL01000302.1 GCA_003246475.1 Lentisphaerota bacterium | reverse complement strand
GTCCGGTGGCAACAACCGGCTTGGCAATGAAGTTCAGTGTGACGTAGTTGGGGTCATCACCCTCGGCAAAGTTCGGGGTTAATCCTGGCGGCAAAAAGCAGTTGCCGAAAGTAAGGGTTTTCGCGCCGGTATCGTCGGTCAGAGGAACGAGAGTGAGGACTTTAGCCGAAGCAGAGTCCATTAGATTGTCGCCCTTCTTGAACGCGGCAAGCATGGTCATGGCTTGAGAAACATCTTCGAGTTCAAGCACGATTTTGGCGTTGTTCTTACTGAGGATTGAGGCTTGGGCATCAGACCCTGTTTCATACAGAACGGTGTCTTTGCTCTCGATGTCCGCATCCACTTTGGGCGGGGACTTGAGTGGGCCGAGGAGGGTTTCTCCGAAAGAAACCGCGTATTTGTAGTACTGAAGTTTTGCCACCAGGGCATTGATCTGAACCTGAGTGAGTGCTGCCATTTTTCTGTTTCTCCTGATTGAGATTAAAAGTTGATTATGACTGTGCGCCGGTCGTCAATACGATAAGCAACACGTTGAAAGAGACGAACCACCTAGTCTTCCCGCCGTCCGTGGAACTGTACGGGGTGGAAGAACCTCGCTGAGAGATTACTTTGAATGTTATGCTTGGCAGAGATACGTCGTAGCACGGAAACAACCCGGCGAGCCGGGCAAGAAAGCGCATGGCGTCGTCCCGGTCATTAAACTTGGAAAGAATCTGAGCGTTCCAGGCGCGAGGCGCGATCATGGCGGATTTAACCTCGCCATTAAATAGCACCGTTGCACCGTCCATACCGTCGGGAATGCCGCCGCGAAAGATGTTCGTGTTAACCGTCATACCAAGTTTTCCGGCGACCCATGAGGTAAATGCCTGTTCTATTGCCACTACGTCCATCAGATTTTTGCCTCCCGTTGAATAATCCCGCGAATGTCATCCATGTGTCCATCCATAGCGCGAGTGATAAATTTACGCCCCACCTGCTTGCCAACCTTGCGTTGTTTATCCAGAGATTTGGGGCCGAGGTGGTACTGGTTTTCGTGCATTGGAATGGCGTATTGTGAAGACTGACCATTAGAAGGAATGTAAACAACGGCGGCGAAGCTCTTTTTGTGTTCAACGGTTTTATTGCTGACCTCTGTCGTACACATTTAAACACAGGTCAATAGTCGTGCTGTCGATGGAATACAGCGGATTTTCGAAGCGGAAATTATGTTTAGGAGCCATAGACTGAGCTCGGGACAGGATTTCATAGAACAATTCCTCAAAAATCAGCGGAACACGCCTGCTCATTGCGTCGGACAAAGTCGAACGAGGAACGGGAGTCAGTCCGATATGATAGAGCTTGTCTTTATGAGTCAGCAGACCGCTTTCTATTTCCCGCAATGAATCCTTGCCGCTTATCTGAGCGTAAAGCACGGTCAGGAACTGCCGCCAAGCGGTAAAACCCTTGCTATACTTATTCATTTTCAACGATTCCACCATTTTGTCGAATCTATGTCTCGGTATGAAATTGAAAAGCTGATTGAAGATTGTATTGTAATGTGGCACTGATGATTCTTCCTTTATTTTTAATGGTTTAGGCACTTTTAATATAAAAGAAGTTTTCATCTTTGCCTTGCTTTATTCAATTTTTACCGGACAGTAGTGAAAGACATTAATAAAACTGATGTTAAAATAATTGGAAAGTCGTATGATAAAGATGGGGATCATGGCCTCATAAAAAAATGACGGCGTTTTATCTTTGACTTTTTGGGATGGCGGTGCGATATTACGGTTAAAAATAAGGCTAAAAAATGAGTGATTCAAATACTGTTACTGTTATGGAGGCTAAACGCAGCTTGCCGGGATTTGTTAAAGGATGGGCTATCGCCGACCTGGTGTTCTGCGTTATGCGCCTTCTTATTATTCCCATATCATTGCTGGGACTGTTGACCACGCCGTCGAAGAATCCTCTGGCGCACACGTTTATTTATGAATTGATTTTCGGAATAATGATTTTTGTTTTCGGGCTTTGGGCAAATATCGGGATCCTTGCGCACAAGAGACACAGTCTTTTCCCTGCGTATGTGTGCGTGGCGGCGACGGTCGGTAGTTTTCTTGTGGTTGTAGTTCAGATTGCCATCAAAATTTCCTATGAGAAAAACGCTTCTTATGCCATTGGTATGGTGGCGTGTGCGACGGCATTGTTAATTTTGCGCGGAGTTCTGTTGGGCTTTTATTGTACGGCGCTGAAAAAAACAAAGGCGTTTTTCGGGGCAAAAAAACCGAAACCAGAGATTTCGGGCCTGGAATATGCCGGATAGACTGGAGGAAAAATAATGCGGATAAAGGGGGATGGATGTTTTTTGCCGGGATATGTCCGTGACTGGGCGATTACCGATTTGATTTTCTGCAGCATCTTGTCGTTTGTTTTTCCTGTTCTGTGTCTGATGGCCGCGGCAAGTGGTGTTGTTTGGAAGAATGAATTTATAATAGTTGCGATCTTTGCATTAATCGGCGGTCTGGGCGTCTGGGCGAATATCGCGATCCTGCGTCTAAACCCGCTGGGGGTAAAACTGGCCTGTGTGAACATTGTCCTGACCTGTCTGAGTATTGTTGTCAATGTGATGCATAATATCATGGACAATGAGTCAGGGTTGGGCGGCCTTTCCCGGGATTTGAAAGTACTCCAGGACAGTTGCGGGGAATTTGCCCGTGTGATCCTGTTGTTTTTTTATACGCTGGCAATATTGAAAGCACGTGCCTTTTTCCGCAATGGGAATGAGGCGGATCAGGAGACGCGGCAGCAGCTTTCATAATTTTACGGTATTCAGTCGCGGTATTGGAGGATTTCGCGGGCATGGGCCATAGCGGCGTTGCCGCCGCCGAGCATCCGGGCGATCTCCTTTTCCCGTTCCGCTTCCGATAACCGGACGATGCTGGTACTGGTCCGGTCTTCGCTGACGTTTTTACGGACCAGAAAATGGGTTTGACCCCGGGCCGCGACCTGCGGCAGGTGGGAGATGCAAAGAATCTGCCGGTGCCGGGCGAGTTTCTTCAATTCGCCGCCGACGGTTACTGCGGTTTCGCCGCCGATGTTGGCGTCGATTTCATCAAAAACAAGTATCGGGATGTCGTCGGCCTCGGCGAGAACGGTTTTCAACGCCAGCATGACGCGGGAGATTTCGCCGCTGCTGGCGATATTGCGCAAAGGCTGGGCCGGTTCACCTGGGTTGGGGGCGAAAATGAAGTCGATCTTATCCATGCCGTTGGTGCCTGGTTCCGTTGAAGTGAAATCGATATCCAGCGAACAGCGCAGAAAGCCGAGGGTCTGGAGTTTTGCCGTTATATCTGCGGCGAGCACGGAAGCGGATTTCCGCCGCCATTGCGAGAGTTCTTGGGCATGTCGCCGCAATTCCTGAACCATCTGCGATTCCTGTTCGTCGAGCTGCGTTCGCAGTTTTTCCGAATTTTCGAAAGCCTGGAGGCGTTCGTCGGCCTCGTTACGGGCATTGATCACGTCATCGAGCGAAGGACCGTAGCGGCGCTTGAGTCTTTGTAGTTCGGAAAGGCGCTCTTCCAAACGCATGAATTCTTCCTGGTCGAGGTCTACCTTGCCCGCATAGTGTTCCAGTTCACCGGTGAGGTCGCGCAGCTGTTCGGTAATCTGTTCGCAGGAACGGAGAAAATTTTCGGTTCCCTCCGGATCGATGCGGTTGAGTTCGTTAAGGGTACGGTAGACCTCGGCAAGGTGGTCTACTGCGGAATTTTCCGTTTCGCTGATCATGGCGATGGCGGCGCCTGAAAGTTCGAGCAGCTGGCGGGAGTTGGCCGCCAGGCGGTGGCGCTCGCCGATTTCCCGGTCTTCGTCGGGTTGCGGTGCGACTTTGTCGATATCGGCGATGACCGCGCGGAGTTGTTCGGCTTCGCGAGGGGAGGGTAGATTGCTGAACAGTTCGTCGCGGCGGCGGCGCAGGTCTCGCAGTGCGGCGCAGGTGACGGAGCACTTTTCGATCAGTTCCTCATGGTGGCCGAAGCGGTCCAGGAGGCGGAGTTGAGTAGACTGCAGCAACAGCGACTGGTGTTCGTTGGCGCCGTGGATATCGATGAGGAAATCACCGGCAGCCTTCAAGGTCTGCAGTGTGACCGGGGTGTCGTTAATGAAGTTACGGGTTTTCTGCGTGGTGATGATACGTTTCAGCTCGAGCGACTTCTCCTGGCGGTCCATGTCGATCCCCGCGTCGTCGAGGAGCTGGTAGAAATCTTCCGGCAGGTATCCGGGCAGGGATATGCCGGCGGTTATTTCGCAGCGTTCTTCGCCGCCGCGGATAACGCCTTTGTCGGCACGTTCGCCGAGCAGGAGCGCGACGGTTCCGAGCAGTACCGACTTGCCGGCGCCGGTTTCGCCGGTCACCACATTAAACCCTGCGGCAAAATCGATCTCCGCTTCGGCGATCAACGCAAGATTTTTAATTTTAACCCATTCGAGCATTTCATCCATGTCCCTGAAAAATTCAATAATAAAACAATATTCGACTTTATTCTTTATTCAAACCGGTATATTTGTTATTTATGATGAAAAAGTACGCGATGAAGGTTGAAGGCGGTCTGGTAAGTACGGTTCTGGTGTGGCATATGCCATTCCAGGTGGAGCGGGTGTGTCTGGACGGAACAATCCCTGCCGGAGCGGAATTGGTTCTGGCTGATGCCCTGGCGAGTGACTTCGCACGGCGGATGCTCTGCGACGGCGAGATTGCCGAGGACGAACTTGACCTCTCCGGATTAACCGGGTTCCGGCAACGTGTGTTATGGACCTTGCGTGTGGAGGTGCCCCGCGGCAGGGTGACCACCTATGGTCGTTTGGCGGAACTTGCCGGCCATCCCGGGGCGTCTCGGGCGGTCGGACAGGTGATGCGGATGAACCCGCTGCCATTGGTATTCCCATGTCATCGGGTGTTGTGTGGCGGGGGATTGCCGGGGGGCTTCATGGGGGGGCATGAGGACGGGCTGGCACTGAAGTTGCGACTGTTATCCGGCGAAGGGATTGTATTTTCACGCGGCCGGGTTGCGGGCGAGGTGATGGTATGACTGCCGGAAGGGGATATGGCCGGATATTTTGCGGCTGTTTCCGTTGCATTTTCGCGACACATGGATTATACTGAAAGCAAGCTTTCATTCAGCTCAGGGAAATTTGGAAATGGCGCAAGATAATGTTGCAGACAACAAAGGAAACGCGGGTGCTGCGGAGGCAGAAATCGAGGAGATGATCCTGCTGCCGCCCGAGGAAGAGGTAGCCCGTTTGAAGAAGTTGAAAATTCCGGAACTGGTCAACGAGCTTTATTTTGCCAGGCAGCGGCTGAAGACCTTTCTGGAGTCGCACGGCATTGCGGTTCCGGAGCTGACCTTTGAAGAGCGTTCGCATAAGGCCCAGCTGGATATATCTGCAGCGGTCTTCCTTGAAAACTTTACCCGGGCGTCGATTCGCGGTATTCCCGTCGATGTCGAGGCGGTGAGCAGTTCGGCGAAGTCCTTTGTGATACTGTTTGATTCCCTGATTTCCACTAACGCGTTCGAGGAAGTCCAGGTGACGGTTGAGGGAATGGATGAGAGCTGTACGGTCCGACAGCTGCTGGAGGATTATGACAATAACCGGATCGGTGAGGACCGGCGAGTGGTGGTATCCACTGTGGATTTGAAGCGTCAGATTGATTCATTGATTGACGACACCAGTTCCGGCAGTAAGAGTTTTGAAGACATTGATGACGAGGTTATTGCCTCTACGCGCGACACCTCCGGTTCTGGCGACAAAGCCTACAAATCCAAAATGGGCGAAGGCGCCTATTCTTTCGGACAGTTCTCCCCTTACATCTCACAGGAAATCTATGACGGCTTGTTCAGTCAGCGGGCTGAGGATATGGATATTCAGGAGGAAGAGGAGCAGGAGTCTGCCGTTGGTTTTGGGGATTCCGGCGATGAGTCCGCCGAAAGCGATGCCATGGTCTTTGATGATAATGCCGACATCCCGATTGAGGCTGCCGATATATTTGACGATAATGTCGACATGTCGGATGAAGAGATCAACAAAATCATCAGCAGCGCAAAGCCGGGCCAAACAGAGGAAAGTCAGGAAGAAGGGGAGTTGTCCTCCGATGACATCGACAGTTTCTTCACTGACAATGCAGCCGCCGCAGAGGAAGAGAAGCCTGAGAATGAAGGGGCATTTTCTCCTGATGACATCGATAGTTTCTTCACAGATAACGCGGTTGCGTCGGAAGAGCAGACGCGGGGACCGCAGACGACCAGAAAGGCCCCGGTACAATGGGGTGGACTGCTGACGCCCGAGGATGTTGTGCCGTTGGACGATGCCGAGCCGACAGCGGAGAAGGTTGAGCCGGAGGAAAAGCCGGTCAAAAGGAAGGGGCCGGAAAAGTGGGGCGGTCTGCTGAGCCAGGATGATTTTACGCCGGTTGCGGAAAAAGGCGAGGTTAAAAAGGAGGAGGCGAAGAATGGCAACGGGCCGCTCTCCGCTGAAGATATAGACAGCTTTTTCAGTAAAGACAATGCAGAGGCGAAGGCAGCGGAGGCGCCGGCCGATAAGGAGACGCTTTCGGATGATGACATTGATAAATTATTGGGATCAATGAAATAGAAAGGTGTTATTTATGGATAAATTACCGCCGAAATCACGTTATTGGGATGATTGGACGAAAGACGAACCCTGGCGTATTTTCCGGATCATGTCGGAATTTGTTGAGTCGTTTGAGTCGATGAATGTGGAGGAACCGTTGATTACGGTATTTGGATCCGCACGGACAAAGGAGAATGAACCGGCTTATGAAGACGCCCGGAAGTTGGGGCGGCTGCTGGCAGAGCATGGATATGGCGTGATTACCGGGGGGGGGCCCGGCATTATGGAGGCGGTCAATCGTGGGGCAGTCGAAGGCAATGGTATTTCGGTGGGACTGAATATCCGACTGCCGATGGAACAAAAGCCCAACGGTTACCAGTCTTTGAGTCTGGATTTTCGTTATTTTTTCATCCGAAAGGTATGTTTCCTGAAATATGCCCAGGGGGTGGTGGTTTATCCCGGCGGGTTCGGGACGATGGATGAGATGTTCGAAGTGATCACACTGGTGCAGACGGACAAGATCAACCGGATTCCGATTGCTGTGGTGGGCGGTGAGTTCTGGCAGCCGTTATGGGACTGGTTGCGTGGTACGGTGCTTGGCGAGAAAATGATTTCGGAACCGGATTTTGAATTATTCCGACTTTGTAAAGATTCTGACGAGGCGTTGAAGTTCATTCTGGATGCGCATCGTTATGGAATGCCCAGTACAATCAAATAGAGCGAATAATTCCCCCGCGTCATCAAACAAATATTAATATG
>QKAL01000070.1 GCA_003246475.1 Lentisphaerota bacterium | reverse complement strand
TTCACATCGATTCCACGCAAATCGCCAAACATCTTCTCGTAAAAGATGGATCCATCATTCGGGTTTTTATGGAGGGGGACCCGATCGATTATCCCGAACCGTATGAAAAAGTCAATATGAAGGGACGTTCAGTATATCCGGGCTTTATTGACACCCATGTGCACTTGTTTGAAATCGGATACTGCAACAAATCTATTTCGATTGATCTCACCGGGTGTAAAAACGCGGACGCCCTTATCGTGAAAGTCGCAGATGAAATTAAAACTTTTCCCAAGGATGATTCACTGGTAATTGGTACCGGATTTTCACTTGAATACAAAGGTGACCAAAGTGAATGGACTTTGGATAAGTTGAGGGGACTCGACGAAGCAACCGCCATGCATCGTTTTATGGCTATTGACAATCTTGGCCACAACATGATCATTAACAGCCGCGCAATAAGTGATACCGGCATAAAAGATAAACAAGACCCTCCCGGCGGCGTTATCGGCAGACAAACAGATCCCGTGACCGGAGCAAAAATCCCCACCGGGTTGCTCCGAGAAGCAGCCATGTCGCTTGCAGGGACTCAGCTTTTCAAACTTGTCAGCGATAGTTCCATAAAAGAGGGGGCAAAGGGCCTTTTCAAAGAGTGGTCATCCATGGGATACACCACCATCGTCGACCTAATGGGAAGCCCGGCCGGCCGGATGTTAAAACCGGAAATCTGCCGAAGCCTGGAAGAGGAAGGAAATCTTCCACTCCGAATCAACTATATGTATACCTTCTTTTCCCTTGACGAGCTGGATGGGGTTGAGGCTTTCAGAAAAAATGATACTGAATTGGTACGTTTCGGCGGGCTTAAACTCTTTGTCGACGGGGCATATGCCGCAGGAGAAGCGTGGACTTTCTGGGACAACGAAATGCATGGGATACACTACGTTTCTTCAGACGCAGATAAAAATTATAACATCAACGACATTGTCGAAGAGGCCGATCATCTTCGCATGAACATTCATTATCACGTTCAGGGCAACATGGCAATTAAGGTAGTACTTGATGCCATTCAGAAAGTTTATGATGCCAAGGGATTAAACAGTAATCACACGCTGATCCATATGGCGTTTCCCACCGATGAACAGATTACGCAGATGAAAAAATTCTATACCCGCGTGGTCGCCACGGTTCAACCCGCATTCTGGAAAGCAGAAGAACACATGGAAGAATATTACGGGGATAAAGCCAAAACAGCCTATCCTATCAAGAAGCTCATGAATTCCGGGATTCCAACAGGGATCAGTACGGATTATTGGGTCTCGCCGCGGGATTTATGTTCTCCAACCGCCATCATGAGCGTTGCCATGTCCGGTGGAGGAGATCCGGAAAACCATCCGCCTCTCACCCTGGAAGATGTTATAACAGGATTGACCAAAGGCAGTGCATCAACAACAGCCATCCCAAGGTTTATTGGAATGCTCGACGTCGGCCGTAAAGCAGATATGGTTGTATATGACCAGGAACTTTCGGCTATCGATCCGAAAGATTTCACCAAAGACTATCCGCCGGTCCGCTCCACATGGGTTAACGGCAACAAGGTATATGAAAAGGAATAAATAGACAACAGTGCCCCTCCGCAGGGGGGGCACTGAAAGCCGGCATTCTTACATTACAGACTACCGTAATTACCGTTGGCCGGTAAACTTGCCATAACGAATTGCAACATTGCGTAACTGGTATGAGGCATTGAGAGTGTCAGGGTTCATCCCGATGCGGATCATTCGGGCCAGGTCGCCACCGGAGGGAATGTCAACGGAACATTTCGTCCATTTCCCGGGAATCACTTCATAGCTGACGCACGGACCGCTACCCTTATCATCGATAAACATAACCACGCTGGTGTGTGCGGTCTGTTCCGACTTGATTTCAAATTCTATAGCAATTGCGTCCTTCAGCGACTCGCCGGGTAGGGCCAACATCAGTTCCGGGTACATCCAGCGGTCGACTCCGGGCGAAAATTTACTGTTGAAACGCACCTCGCCAACGGCATCACCACGGGAAACCGTCATCTCTCCAGAGGAATTTTTCCGCCAACAGTCCGGCTTCCCGGCATTTGTCAACTGACGGGCCCCGGCCGGAACCAGCAGATCGCGCCGCGTAATGGGAACGCATAACGGCGAAATTTGTTTACCGTTAAAAATTCCATTTACCGCCAGGACGGAATTGAGCGAGCTGGCGGATTGAGGCAAGGCGAACTCCAGTTCTCGCGATTCGAAAGGGGGAATATCCATCTCCGCCGGGAAACCGGCGACATTCGGCGGCAAGGAATTCAAACGTCCACGCTGCGGTTTATCGCTTAGGTTCCATACTGCCAGTTTCAGTCTGGGCTTCTGTACTGAACGCTTAACGATCAGGTTGTCCCGCGAAAATGCGTTGACTTCGAAACCATCGTTCTCCTCGTACAATAACTGAAGAACAATTGACTTTTCAATACCATCTTTGCCCGTTGCGACAGTTCGCGGCGCAATTGCCGGGCGGGAAGCCTTCAAGCCATGCAGATTATTGACATAGGCGGGAAAGCGTATGGATTCGAGTTGGATCTTCCCGTTTTTCGGCATCACAGACTGCGAAATTCCCAGCATATCCACAACTGTTGCGGCAGCGACAGCTGACAAATTGAACCCCTTCTTATACAGTTGGGTCGGAAGAATCCCGAATGGTTGATAATCGTCATTGTCCAGCTCCGACTTGCTCCAGAAAACAACGCTCTGAGAATTGTCCGGTTGTTTGAACAGCAAACCGCACAACCCGCGGCCAAGATTAATCTCCCCTTGATATTGTGCCGCGCCGAGTTGTCGTGTCAGAACCGCCAACGCGGTCAGGCCAGGCTTGGCGGAATAATCGAAGCGCACCAATCCCCATATCTTCGCGCCGTCGCCCTCATTGTAAGGAGGCAGAACGAAAGTAAAGTTTTTCGCCACTCCGAGGCTCTGTAGAATAAGCTGGGATTTAACTACAAATTCCGCCTGCAGCATCTCTTGTTCGGGCGAATGCTCGCGGGCGGAATCCTTGCCGCCTTTTCCCGGACCTTCCGCCCGGGTTCCATTCTCCGTTACCCAGACGGGCTTGTCTTCTACGCCATAACGACGGAGGAAATCACGGGTTTCACGGATATACCGCGGGTAGTGACACAGAGGTTCGTAGATATGCCGGTTGAAGATATCGAAATAATCCGCCACGCCGTTTTCCATGACCACCTTGTTATAACCGCTGTCGACTGGATTGCAGAAAGCACCAGGCAAAACCGGATTTCCCGGCGCTCCGGCACGGGCCCCCAGATAAGCGGCCTTCATCATCGTGGCAAATTGCCACGCCGGTTCCGAAGTAAAGAAAATCAGATCCTGCTCGTTCCAGAACTCCCATACCGTCTGAGATTTATATGTTTCGGACATTTTTTTCATGAAGTTGTAAACCGCCAAGGGATTGTCGGGCAATTTTGCCTTGTCGTTTTTCTTTGCCCAGAGTGGCGCCGTATGATTGGTCACGCAAGTTTTGATGCCATATTCGCGGAGAATATCGTGATATGCCGTAAAGTCTTGTAATTCAAATATTCCACGCGTTTTCTCGGTGGTTTCCCAGTTGAGACGCTCCCGGATCATCTTGATCCCGGCGCGCTGCGCCAGGCTGGCGAAAAATCGGTAACCATCGGTCCTGGATCCCAGACCGTCAACCGATGGTATGAAAACAGCGGCGACATCAAGCCCATACGGGCAATCCTGGTTCACGGATGAGGAGTCTAGCGGCGACAATACAGAAAAGCTTGCTCCTCCCGGCAACGTTGTCTTTCCGGCGCTCAACGACAAGGTATAATAACCTTGAGGAATTCGTTCTACACATAGCGGCTGAGCCCCGTCGGCAGGCCATGCGCCCTCTATGACCACATTGCCGCGCCAGTCGCGAATCAGATAGCGAAGCCCCGGCTGTTTGGAACCATATTTGAAACACAGTGCTTCCGAATTTGTAAACAGCCCGCCCGGAGCATCCGGCTTGATCCGTGACGCTGAGTTCGCGGAGTCGCTTTTTGCGGTCGCTTTTTTCACCTGCAGATTACCGAAACGGACGGAAAATTTTTTCAGCTCTCCCCGGGGACTGACACGAAACATCAAATCTCGAAGTGGGAGGTAAACTTTACCATCGTTTTTGCCACCGCCATGGGCGGTACTCTTGAAATCAGGATCGGCAAAATTAATCTCTAACTTCTGCCAAACACCAGCATCGCCGGAAAGCGGCAACTCCAGATAATGCCACTGTTGGCTGGCATCGCTGACAAAGACACCCATCATGGTGGTATCGCTCATCAGCTCGCAGGACAGCCGGACAAACACAGATTCGGAAATCCAGCGGCGAATCCCGACATAATTCCCGCCATGCGAAAAATCGGCATCCAGCACACCCGTCGGTCTCCCATTACACAACATCTTTCCATCGGGTTGATAGCTTCCCGATGCACCGGGAAACTCCGGGCCATTCGTAAAAGCCCAGTTCGTGTCGAAAAGAACCGGCTCCGCGAACACTGACATGGCAGAAAACGCGGCTATGAATATAAGAACGATCCTGCTGAACATTTTTCCATCCATTTTTTGAGAGGGATAATTAAAGGCTGTCGTCAATCAGCTGATAACGGTCCATCTTATTTCCCGACTGACGATAAATCTTGCCCAATACTGTCTGTGCGCTGCCGTCTGTACAACCTATAGTAGTGCTACCGTGATGCGCGGCATCGTCGAGGAATATCCCGGCCGTTACACAAAGAGTCATGACTTTCCGCTTCCGCAGCTTGCTCGCTTTACAGTTGAACATGCCGCCCAGCGAGGTGGAGTCGCGGTCATAGAGATAGCTCTGATTCAGCCACATGCCGTTGATACCATCCTCGGGAGAAACCGGATTATCTTTTCTGGTTACGGTTCGTTTGGCATCGGGGCAGAAGAACAGTTTCGGTCGATTCCAGCCACCAGCCCCGTAAGGTACGTTCGTCACGTTTTTCGGCTGGACTTTGCCGATGTATTCCAGTTGAACCAGCAAGCCGAGTCCAATGTTGCGGTAACCTTTCTTGATTTCGTAATCCCAGAAGGAAATGGCCCGATTCTCAGCGACAATAGCATTATAGTTCCAGTTAGCCGTCACGGGAAACTCTTCGTTTGCGTCATTGAGATACTGGCTGACCAGAAGCCCTATCTGCTTCTGGTTTGATACGCATTTGATCAGACGCGCCTTATCCCTTGCAGTATTAAGTGCAGGCAACAGCATAGCCGCCAGAATAGCAATAATTGCTATAACAACTAAAAGCTCGATGAGTGTAAATCTTTGTAACTTTTTCATTTTTTTCCTCTTCGGTTTATTTTTTATCCACTGCCTGGATTAACTTCATATTTTTCTTGCAGAAAACCGTTTAATCAACTGATATGGAAGCCAGCGCTGCTGCAACTCAATTTCGGGATTACGAACCAACTCCTCCAGCAAATCAGCCACCGCCCCGGATATCTGCGAAACATTCTGGGTAATGGTGGTATTCGGCGGGCTCATCCACTCTGACAGACCCGGGACTTCCGCAGTGATTACCGAGATGTCGTCTGGAACCTTTTTACCAAGAACCTCTAAAAAGTGGTTGAGCGGCAACGCCCAGTCTTCGTGCCCGCAGACCAGCGCCGTCACATCACGCCGCAGCAAAGCACTTAATTCTTCAATGGGAATTGTTCCGCGACTGGTATCATGGCAGATCAATAACGGATCAAATTCGATGCCTTCGCTTTCCAGCGTCTTGCGGTAACTTTCTTCGCGGCTCTGTTCACCCCATCCCCAACTGTAGTTGCGGATATTGAGTAATCCGATCCTGCGGTGGCCCAACGACACCAGATGGCGTACCGCCAGCTCAATTCCTTGCGCATGGTCGGTACAGACACTGTGTGCGAAAGGGAAATTAGAATTAACAGCCACAACCGGTTTCTTCTGGCTCAACAGACGCTCGAATTCCGGCGCCTGCGGTCGCCAGTTAAGCGTGATTGCCGCCGTAATGAAATTCGGCTGTAACAGTTCAACATCTCCGCTTTCGCAAAGGTGCACGGAATAACCCTTCTTATAGATATCACGCAGAAGAAAGTTGACCAGCATCCCCGCAAACCATGATGGCGGCCCCAAAACTTCCGTACTTTGTACAATCAGCGCGATATTCTTCTTGCTGGAGGTCTGCTGCGGCGTATAGTTAAATACCTTTGCCGCATTTAAAATCTTCTCCCGTGTGGCGGCGGCTACCTTGTACTCGCCGGAAAAAACCCGCGATACTGTCGCCGGTGACACCTTGCAGTGCCGCGCCAATTCTTTGATATTGATGGATCCATTCATTTTCTGACCTGACAACCTTAGCTTATGAAACCTTTTCTATAATTATAGCAATGGTTTCTTTTTTTGTCAATAGGGATGTAAAAAAAGATAAACATTTAAGTTGATAAAGAGGGAGAAAAAATGACATTGAGGGAGCGACAGACCCCGGCACTCCAAGTCGTCAAACGATATTTTGGCAAACATTCGGATACGGTCTCTTGAATTTGCGGCAAAACCTTTCATATTTCAAGGGATTATGTTTGCAAAAAAAGTGTTCAGGAGACCACAATGACATATGAAGAATTAACTGGATGCTGTTCAACGCTGAAACAGCGTCTGGAACAGTTGAAAAAGTTTCTCAAGATAACGGAGAAACAGCAGCAGCAGCGCGAAGTGGAAGAAAAGATGGCGGCACCCGACTTCTGGGAAAACAAAGAGCGGGCGCAGGAAACGGTGGAAAAACTCAGCTCTCTCAAAGCATTGCTCGACCCGTTTACGCAGATGGCGGCGGAAGTCGAAGATTTTCTGGTTCTCGGCGAGTTGGGGGCCGAGGATGACAGCATGCTGGAGGAGGCCGACGTCATGTGGAAACCGCTTTCCAAACGTATGGCAAAATATGAACTACTGAGTTTCCTTTCGGGAAAATTCGATAAGAGCAGCGCCTTCTTCTCGATTCACGCCGGTGCGGGCGGTACGGAATCGTGCGACTGGACTTTGATGCTGATGCGCATGTACCGCCGCTGGTTTGAACGGCGCGGTTACACCGATGAGATCATCGACATCCAGCAGGGTGAAGAAGCGGGGATCAAGAGTATTACACTGTTGGTCAAAGGTGATTTCGCTTATGGCTATTTGAAAGCCGAGGTCGGGGTTCACCGCCTGGTGCGCATCTCTCCGTTTGACAGCAACGCCCGGCGCCATACTTCGTTTTCCTCGGTCGACGTCTTCCCGGAAATCGACGATGACGTGGAAATCGAGGTCGATGAAAAAGATTTACGCGTCGACACCTACCGTTCGAGCGGTGCGGGCGGCCAGCACGTCAATACTACTGACAGCGCTATCCGCATCACCCATATTCCCTCGGGAATCATCGTGGCCTGCCAGAATGAACGCTCACAGCACAAGAACCGGGCAACGGCAATGAAGATGTTGAAAGCCAAGCTCTATGAACTGGAAGAAGCCAAACGTAAACAGGAAGCCGACGGCATCCGCGGTGAAAAAACCGACGCGGGTTGGGGCAACCAGATCCGCAGCTACGTCCTGCATCCTTACCAGATGGTCAAGGATCTGCGAACCGGGGTTGAAACCGGGAACACGGCAGCGGTACTGGACGGAGACCTCGATTCCTTCGTAGAAGCCTGGATCAAAGGCGAACGGCGCAAGGACAACAACAGCAAAAACGACGACGAGTAAATCACCATGGCAAGAGTAAAGCTGGAAATGCCGGATGGCTATATCTATCGAACGGAGCTGCCGTTGCGGATCACCGACATCAATTATGGCGGACACCTGGGCAACGATGCCGTTCTCGGGCTGGTTCACGAAGCCCGGCTGCGCTTTTATGCCACGCTGGGCGGGTCGGAAATGGATCTTTGCGGCGCGGGAACCATCATGACCGACGCGGTGGTAGTCTTTCGCGCGCAGGGATTATATGGCATGACACTGGAGGCCAAGATCGCGGTTACGGATTTTTCCGCCTCCGGATTCGATATTTATTACCTGTTGTCGGATATTGACAGCGGCAGAGAGATTGCACAGGTCAAGACCGGGATCGCGTTTTTCGATTACCAACGGGGCCGTCCGGTCAAAGTACCGGAGGCATTTAAAGATAAAGTATTGACGGCGGCTAAGCTATGAATCTGGTAATCCTTTTCCCCGAAGATTTTATCGACAAGGATACGGTGGTATTGAAAGGGCGGCGGGCCAAACATGCCCAGTCGGTACTGCATGCCCGCGAAGGGGACACCATCCGGGTCGGCATTCTCAACGGCCTGATGGGTCACGGACGGGTCACCGGCTCCGATGCCGATTCGATAACCATGACCGTTCAATGCGACATTATCCCGCCGAACCCGTTGCCGGTAACTCTGATCTGCGCCATGCAGCGGCCCAAGACCATGCGCAAGATCCTGCAGGTGGCGGCGTCCATGGGGGTAAAGCACATCATTATCATCGAGTGCTGGAAGGTGGAAAAGAGCTATTGGAACTCGCCGTTGCTGACGGCAGAGAACATTCGCGAGGAACTGCTGCTCGGACTGGAGCAGGGCAAGGACACGGTCATGCCCAAGGTTGAGCTGAAACGGCGATTCAAACCCTTTGCCGAGGATGAATTGCCGGATCTGGCGGAAAACACCTTTGCGTTGATCGCACATCCGGACGCCGCGGCTCCGTGTCCGCATTGTCTTGAAGGCGAGGCTGTAATCGCAATCGGCCCGGAAGGGGGATTTACCGATTACGAAGTGTCCCAATTTGTCAATGCCGGTTTTTCACCGGTATATCTCGGAGAGCGGGTCGTCCGCTCGGAGTTCGCGGTCGCGGCACTGATAGGAAAAGTAACATAGATAAAATGAAAAGATTATTAATAAAATTCACTGGTTTTATCATTATGGGAGTGTTGCTGTTTTTTCTCTCCGGCACCTATTGGGGCGTATGGGGAATAATCGGCGAGAAACACTTCGACCTCATTCTGGCGTCAATGCCGCCGTGGCAGAAAAAGGAACTTGCCGACGCGCTCAATTACTATTACAATAACAACCTTATTTCACGGAACACCACCGGCGTATTGCTGCGTTGCTCCCCGGATACCGCGGGCATCAAAAAACAATTCAACTGGTTTTACCGTAACGCGGCAACGGCGGCATTCAGCCCCATGCCTACTTATCATCAGGTGGTCAAGGAGGCATATGCCGACGCCTTCCGTGGCGAGGTTTACCGGCTGGTCTATGAATCGACACTGGATTACGAACTGGCCCTGGCCAGAAAATATAAGAAAAGCGACTACTTTACCCGCAAGGACATGACCGGTTTCGCGATTGGCGGGGTATCCGCCGGGCTAAGGCTTTCTACGGTAACCATCAACCCGTTTCTGGGGGCGGCGATGACCATGCTGTCGCTGATCCAGGCGTCGTTGAGCGATACGATGAAAGCGATACCCGGAATCATCTGTTTCATGCAAATCCGCTGCTGGAATTTTATTTACACTTTTGCCGCGCTCTGGTTTCTCTCCGGAATCGCCATGATCTTTTTCGGACGAGGAAAAGGCAAGGGCAAAAAGAAAGCGTCGTCCGGCGGCAAAAAAAAGTCATCTGCCAAAAAGAAGTGACGGCCAGCGCCCGGCCGACGGCGGATCATTTTACCGGGAGGATATAAAATATGCGTTATACTATTGGTATCGACCTAGGCACCACCAATACGGTGGTCTATTATCTCGATGGAGCGGCAGAAAATCCCGCACCGCAGCTTTTTAAAATCACGCAGACCATTGCGCCGGGCGAGACCCGAGCCCTCGACTGTCTGCCGTCCGCGGTCTACATCCCGGATGACGGCGCGTTCCCGCCGGGTTCCTTTGCCCTGCCCTGGAACAGCCAGCTGGATTACTCGGTCGGGGAGTTCGCCAGAAGCAACGCCGCACGTGAACCGGACAAGAGCGTGATTTCCGCCAAATCATGGCTCTGCACCGAAAGTGTTGACCGACGGGCAGCTATCCTGCCGCCCGGCCGTAAGAATTCGGATAAACAGATTTCTCCGCTGGAGGCTACCCGGCGCATTCTTGCGCATATCCGCGATGCCTGGAACCATGCCATGGCTGAAGACGATCTTGATGCTGTGATTGAAGAACAGCAGATTATCGTCACGGTTCCCGCCTCGTTCGATGCCGTTGCGCGCGAACTGACGGTTGAGGCAGCTAAGGCGGCCGGATTAAACGTCATTCTGCAGGAAGAACCGCTGGCGGCATTTTACTCCTGGCTGCACCACCATGACTCGGACTGGCGGCAGCAGCTTGTTCCCGGCGATGTAATTCTGGTCTGCGACATCGGCGGCGGCACATCCGACTTCAGCTTGATCCGCGCCGCGGACAACGACGGCAATCTTGAACTAGAACGGGTGGCGGTAGGACGTCATATCCTGCTTGGCGGCGACAACATGGACCTGGCCACCGCATACAACGCGGCGGTCAAACTGCAACAGGAGCGCAACATGCGCCTTGACCAGTACCAGATCATGGGGCTGACCTATGCCGCCCGCCTGGCCAAGGAGAAAATGCTCAACGACGATGCCGTAACGGAGCAGCCGTTGACCGTTTTAGGACGCGGCAGCAGCGTGATCGGCGGAACGGTCAACACCCGTATCACGGCGCAGGAACTCAAGCAAATCGTGGTGGAAGGTTTTCTCCCCCCCTGCTTTTTGAACGACCGCCCGCTTCAGAATCCCCAGGCGGGACTGCGGACTTTCGGACTTCGTTATGAGTCTGATCCGGGGATTACCCGTCATCTGGCGGAATTTATCAGCCGCCATTGCCACAGTCCCGAAATGCTGCCAACCCGAATACTGTTCAACGGTGGAGTGACCAAAGCCGTTGCGGTGCGGGAACGGTTGCTGGAGACCTTGCGTTCATGGCTGGGCGACGGCATCGAACTGCTGGAACTGGAGGGTAACGATCCGGATCTGGCGGTGGCCCGCGGCGGCTGTTGTTATGGCATGGTGCGTCAGGGCAAGGGCATTCGGGTCAAGGCCGGAAGCTCACATGCCTATTATATCGGCATCGAATCTACCCTGCCCGCAATTCCCGGCTTCCAGCCGCCGGTTCAGGCGCTCTGCCTGGTCCCGCTCGGGGCGGAGGAAGGAACCGGTTGCGACATCCCTTACGAAGGGTTGGGACTGATTGTCGGAGAAGAAGTCCGCTTCCGCTTTTTCGGTTCAACCGAACGCAACGACGACACCTTCGGATCGATCATTCCCGATGCGGCACTGGACGCATCTCTGTTGGAACTGCCGGCACTGGCGGCGACCATGCCGGTCGAGGACGATATCCCGTCCGGCAGTTTGATTCCGGTGGGAATGCGCAGCGAATTGACCGAAACCGGGACGCTGCAGGTCTGGTGCATCGACCCGATCCGCAAACGGCGCTGGAAGCTGGAGTTCGAATTGCGCGCCAAGGATGCCGCCCCGAATGAATAACTCCCGCTTTATCATTGGAATCGATCTCGGGACCACCAATACCGCCGTTGCGTTTTGCGATATGGAACAGCCCGAGCGCCGGATTGAACTCTTTAAAGTACCCCAGATCATCGCTCCGGGAGAGTTGCGGGAAATGGAGTTGTTTCCTTCATTCTGCTATATTCCCGACCCGGCCTGGATGCAGCCCGGAACCATCGCGCTGCCGTGGGATGCCGCTCCCGTGCAAACCGCCGGGACCTACGCACGGGAGGAAGGGGCGAAAACTCCGTTCCGCTGTATTGCCTCCGCCAAATCGTGGCTCTGCCATGCCGGAGTGGATCGCCATGCCCCCATTTTGCCATGGGGAGAACATGCGACAAAGGAAAAACTTTCGCCGCTGGAGGTAACTCGATTTTATCTCGAACATCTCCGCCGGGCATGGAATCACCGTTACGGCAGTTGGAAAGATGCTTCCGGCGAATCGTGCAGCATGGAGTCGCAGCAGGTCGTCGTAACGGTTCCCGCCGGCTTTGACGAAACGGCCCGCGAACTGACATTGACCGCCGCTGAACAGGCCGGATTGAAAAATATTCTGTTGCTGGAGGAGCCACTGGCCGCTTTTTATTCCTGGCTGAACCGTCATGCGACCGACTGGAAGCAGCATCTTGCCCCCGGCGAAAGCGTACTGGTCATCGATATCGGCGGAGGGACTTCCGATTTTTCGTTGATAGCACTGGATGAAAACGGTACCCTTTCCCGTACCGCCGCCGGTGAACATCTGTTACTGGGCGGCGACAACATCGACATGGCAATCGCCCGGCAGATTGAGACCGCATGGAAGGCACACCTTTCTCCGGCAGATTGGACGGCGCTATGCTGTCAGGTTCGCGCCGCCAAGGAAAAACTTTTCAGCTCGGATATCGCCGAGACCCCGGTAACGCTGTTGTCGCAGGGCAGTTCGGTGATCGGCGGCGCCCGCAAGTCGGTACTGCGCCAGGGGGAAACCCGCGAACTGGTATCCGAAGGTTTTCTGCCTGCCATCGACCGTAATGCCCCCGACCCGTTGAAGCGCGGAGGCATGCAGACCATGGGACTGCCCTATGCTTCCGATCCGGCAATCACCCGCCACCTGCTGGCTTTTTTGCGCTATGCCGCCAAAGTCTCCGGTAAAGCCGAGGCATTGCTGCGTCCCGACCGCATACTTTTTAACGGCGGCTCGATGATCCCGGAATTTCTCCGGCAGCGCATTGCCGGGGTGATTTCCTCGTGGTTCGACCGTGAACCGGTACAGGAACTGGAATCCTGCGATCTCAATCTGGCCGTCGCTTACGGCGCGGCGTTTTTCGGCCTCAGCCGCCGGGGAGAGGGCGTAAAGGTCAAGTGCGGCACAGCCCGGTCCTATTACGTGGCCACCAACAGCGAAAACGGCCCGGTCCATATCTGCGTCATGCCGCGCGGGGTTGATGAAAATATCCGGCTCCGCTGTCCGCAACGGTTCGAACTTGAAGCCAACCGGAAAGCCGAATTCCCGCTCTTGTGCTCCTCCACCCGTCTTAACGACCAATCCGGCGATGTCGTTTCCGACCCGGATGAACTGATCCCGCTGTCAACGCTGGTAAGCGTATTGCGTTTCGGCACCCGCGAACACCGGCGGCTGAAGTGCGGTATTTCCTGTCTGCTGACGGAAACCGGAATACTTAAACTGGCGGTTGAATCCGCGGAATCGTCGCAGCACTGGCCGCTGAAATTCGATGTACGTTATGCACACGGTTCGGGAGATGAGGTTACAGCGGCGACCATCATCGACTCAGGAAAAACCGATGCCGCCGTAACTTTGATCCGGCAGTCGTTCCTCGCCGGAGAGGTACACGACCTGATCGGCAAACTGGAAGCGTTGCTGGAAATGCCGCGCAAGGAATGGCCGCTGGCATTGCTGCGGCTGTTGGCCGACACACTGCTGGAAATCCCGGCGGAACAGCTGGCGACGGCGGAAAGCGAAGCCCGCTGGCTGAACCTGGCGGGCTTTTGTCTGCGCCCGGGATTTGGCGACCCGGAGGACGAACTGCGGTTGCAGACGGTCTGGAAACTCTGGTATCAAGGGATGAGATTTCCCGGCGCGGCTCAGGCGGCGGCAGAGTGGTGGGTGTTCTGGCGACGGATCGCGTCTGGACTGCGGACCGGCCACCAGCGAACTTTATATCAGGAGTTAAACTCGCGACTGTGTCCGAAATTCCAATATAATCCCAAGTCGGGAGCGACTCAGGAAAAGACCGAGATGTGGCGTTGTCTGGGGGCGCTGGAACTGTTGCCGGGAGACGTAAAAGGCTCGCTGGGCAAATGCTTGCTGGCGCGCGGCAAAAAGCTGGAACCGGCGGAATTGTGGGTGCTAGGACGGCTGGGGGGAAGAACGCTGTTCCGGGCACCGGTCAACCATGTGCTTCCGGTTAAAGCGGCAGACAAGTGGCTGGGCGAACTTCTGGCGCTTGCAGGAAAAAAAGCATCGCCGGAGCTGTTGTTTACGTTATCACGGTTGGCGGCGCTGACCGGCGACCGGGCGCTGGACGTTAACCCCGAACACCGGAAGCAGGTCCGCGACGTGCTGCTGCGGGAAAAGGTTCCGGCACAGTGGATTGCGCATCTCGATCAGGCGGGAACGGGCGACACGGCGGAAGAACAGGGCCGGATTCTGGGCGACAGTCTGCCGCTGGGCCTTTCACTGTTGTCCTGAAATATATCGGAAAAATCAGCCGCGTTGTTGCGATAATGGTTTGATTCCGGGATATGATGGTAATATTTTATCCACGTTAAGCGATTTTTGCGCAAAAAATAACGGAGGGTTTATGCGTTACTCGAAGATCATTGCCGTCGCCGGGATTTCCATGCTTATCGCCGGGTGCCAGACCGGACAGAACGAAGATACCGCCAAAATACTGGCCGAACTCAAGGATATCAAGACCCGGCTGGATAAGATCGATAAGGATTTGAGCAAGAAGAGTGCGCAGCCTATGGCTATGCGCGATACGAGTCGCGGCTCCGATGTCGAAGCATTAAACAACATCAAATTACCCGACAACCCCACGCGCGAAGACATCAAAAAATATATCGCGAAAATTCAAGCCGCTACCAAAAACCAGAACTCTTTTTCGGACCGGGACCCCCAGGTGGAAATGTATCTTAATCTCGGGGAGAAAAACCTCGATCTGTTGCTGGAGGCGAGCCGGACCTCCGATGTGAGCAGCTGGCATATGAATTATGCGATTAACAAGATGGAGTTTTCCCCCGCCAGCAAGGATCTGATCCTCAAGGCAATGCGACGAAATCCCGAACTGATTCGTACCATCATTCGCATGGGATGGGAAAAGGAGGCGAAGAATACCATCAAGGAGATGATGCTCTATCCGCGCAACGGGTATATTCCGCAGGAGGCAATTCAGACTGCGCTGGATTACAAGGATCCGGACATGAACGAGGCGGTCCTCAATTACTTCATCAATGGCAACAATCGGGCAAATACCTACCGTTTACTGGTTATGTGTCCGGATATCAAGATAGATGCGGAAACCATTGAAAATGCCTGGAATCAGGCGATCATGTCGCATGACTACGAACGCAACGCCATGGCGGCCATTGCGGTGGAATATGGACATAAGAATGCGCTGGAAGCATTGCTGGATCGCAATACGACGATCAACTATGGCGATGATTATAACTTCCGCTGCAACAGCGCGATCCGCAATCATGTCGATTTCAACGGTTCGCTTCCGGAAATCAAGAAGTGGTACGAAACCAACCGCGACAATATCGTCTTCGACCCGGCGGACAAGAAATTCAAGGTGAAGAAGTCTGAAGCGACAGCAGCGGTTCCCGCTCCCGCTCCGGCAAAATAATCCCACCCAAAAAACAAGCCCCGGCGGAACGGCCGGGGCAATACGACTTACCGGATCGAGTTCTGCAGTTTGCAGGCCTTCAGCGTATTGAACATCAGCATGGCGATGGTCATCGGCCCGACGCCGCCGGGGACCGGAGAAATCATCGACGCCTTGGCGCTGACCTCATCATACGCCACGTCGCCGACAATGCGGTAACCCTTCGGCGCAGATGCATCTTCGACCCGGTTGATGCCCACATCGATCACCACGGCACCCTCCTTGACCATATCCGACGTGACGAACTCCGGCTTGCCGATGGCGGCAATCAGGATGTCGGCCTGACGGGTGAACGAAGCAATGTCGGGGGTGCGGGAGTGGACACAGGTAACGGTGGCATCCGCGCCTTTGGCTTTTTGAACCAGCAACGCCAGCATCGGCTTGCCGACGATGTTGGAACGCCCGATGATGACGGCATGCTTGCCGCAGGGATTGACGCCGCTGTATTCGAGCAGCTTCATCACGCCATAGGGGGTGCAGGGGACAAAGCCGTCGGAATCGCCGATCAACATCTTACCGACATTGACGGCGTGAAAGCAATCGACATCCTTGGCCGGATCGATGGCGGCGACGACTTTGGCTTCGTCGATCTGCGGCGGCGGCGGCGACTGCACCAGAATGCCGTGGATCTTCGGGTCATGGTTGAGCTCGTCGATCACCTTGAGCAGTTCTTCCATGGTGGCGTTTTTGGGCAGAACGCGGCGGTCGGAATAGATACCGAGTTCGTGGCACTTCTTGACCTTGGTGTTGACATATACCTGCGAAGCGGGGTCTTCGCCGACCAGAACTACCGCCAGCCCGGGTTGCAGATTGAACGAGCGGGCCAGATGTGTGACTTCCTGGGCGATTTCCCCGGTGATTCGGGCGGCAATGGCTTTTCCATCAATGATTGCGGCAGGCATATGTTAAACTCCATTTTTCTTGGTTTGCGGTCATGCCGATAAATTTAACCGGAATCTTCATATTTTCCAGAAGCAAAAAGATGAAAATTCCGTTATCAGAGGAAATTTACTTATTGGCATTCAACGACAGAATCGCCCGCCACAAACTGAAAATCAGATTGACCGCCAGATATGCCAGCGTGGCGATAATCGGCACACCGACGGCAATCAGCATGGTCACGGCGTTGCTGATGCAGATATATCCGGCGACTTGAACCCGTTCGATGTCGGGGGAACAGGCTATGAAAATGGCTCGGATCATCAAGATGAAGGTAAGGAGTGTGAACAGCGTAAAAATAACCTTTGACATGGGAACAAGAGCTTTGGCGATAAAAGCAAGGACTGAAAGCGCAGACTCACTGATACTCGCATTCTCATCCTCACTAATGTTGAGCTGCCGGAAATTAAACGCAATCAAGGCAATGGATTCCATAAAGATAAAACGCGTAATATTGTCAAATATCCTTCCCGCCCCATTCTGTCCAATCAGGCAGAGGTCGCCGATCAGCAGCAACGCTCCCCCGACGGCACAGATAAAGCCCAGCGCCGTGAAAATTAAAGGAACTCCGGTTTTTTCCGTAGTTTTACCGATAAGCATGTCATTCAGTCGAAAGATTTTGATGGCGGCATAGTGGACCAAGACGACGAACAAGACAAAAATGACGGCACGCAGCAGGAAGTAATAGTCTCCGGAACGGATCGAACTAATGGCAACAATGATCAATCCCAGCAGAAGCGTAGGATAAATAAAAAGATTGCCGATCTTCTTGATCCAGCGGAAGACCAGTTCGAAAAGCGCGGGGGAGGCCAGCTTTTGGAGCTGTTTCAACCGGGCGTCGAAAAAGGTTTCAATAAAGGAGGCGGGGCAATATTTACTCAGCTTGCCGTGGGCGCAACCGCAACTGCATGACGTTTCATTGCTCATAATCAGTATCCTTGTGATAAATTTGGGTTCTGTCAAGTTGAAACGGATAAATGTATATCGGAATATTCCGGACTGCAAGCGTGGAAAGCGTTATCCGCATTATTGTCGGGCAATAATTTGATGCGGACGGTAAAATCTTTGTGTGAAAATGCTTTGCAATCGGCGCGAATGATTGTAATTTAATGGTTCAGGAAAAGTTTTTAATTTACGGAGAGTTGAGAATGAAAGTATTAGTATGTGGCGGAGCCGGTTACATCGGCAGCGCCTGCAGTGAATATCTGCTGGATCATGGACATGAGGTAACGGTATTCGATTCGCTGGTGACCGGACACGAGGACGCCGTCGATCCCCGCGCCAAATTCGTCAAGGGCGACCTTGCCGACCGGGATCTCCTGAACGATGTCTGCCGCAAGGGTAATTTCGAGGGGATCATGCACTTCGCCGCCTTTTCGCTGGTCGGCGAATCGATGAAAGATCCCGGCAAGTATTTCCGCAACAACGTGGCAAACGCCATCAACATGGCCGATGCGGCAGTGGCGAACGGAGTACGGACCATCGTCTTCTCCAGTACCGCCGCCACCTTCGGCGAGCCGGACGAGATTCCGATTCGCGAAACCACCACTCAGGCGCCGATCAATCCCTACGGCGAATCGAAGCTGTGTTTCGAAAAGATCCTGCGCTGGTATCATGAGATCCATGGCCTTAACTATGCAGCGCTGCGCTATTTCAATGCCGCCGGGGCATCCGCCAACTTCGGCGAAGACCATAACCCGGAAACCCACCTGATTCCGATCATCCTCCAGGTGGCACAGGGCAAACGCGACAAGATCATGATCTACGGCGACGATTATGATACTCCAGACGGCACCTGTATCCGCGACTACATCCACATCCTCGATCTGGCGCAAGCCCACATGCTGGCTCTGAACGCGCCGGAAAGCGGACACTACAACCTCGGTACCGGCAACGGCCTGAGCGTCAAAGAGATCATCGAGACCGCCAGAGCGGTGACCGGTCACGCGATTCCCGCCGACATGGCACCGCGCCGCGCGGGCGACCCACCCCGGCTGATCGCCTGCAGCGACCGCATCAAGGCCAGGCTCGGCTGGAAGCCGCAGTTCGAGAGCGCCGAAGCGATCATCCAGTCAGCCTGGAAGTGGCGGCAGAAGTTCCCGAACGGCTACGCCAAATAATTCCGGCTATCGCAACGGGAGCGTAAACCGCTCCCGTTGCCATCGCGGTAAAAATATGGAAACAATGACTGAAAGTACGGAAAATAAACGGTGGCATGAGCTCGGTCCGTTTACGATATTCGATTTGGAAACGACCGGGCTCAGCCCATCGCGTGACCGTATTGTGGAAATAGCCGCCATACGTATCGAACTGGATGGGGCGACAACCCGTTTTCAGTCGCTGGTGAATCCGGGCTGCCCGATTCCTGCGGCGGCAACCCGGGTACACAACATAAGCAATGAGATGGTGAGTGCGGCACCGACATTCCGCAATGTCGCGCCCGAGTTCATGACGCTGGCGCGGGGCAGTACGCTGGTGGCGCATAATGCCCGTTTCGACCTTGGTTTTTTACAGGAGAGTTTGTTTCGCGCCGGGCATGAACTGTGGAAAGGACAGACCATGGACACGCTGAAGCTGACGCGGCAGGTCTTTGCCGGACTGCCCAGCTACAGTTTGCAGAATCTGCGTTTTTCGCTGGATCTGCCGCAGGTCGCCGGACAGGCGCACCGCGCCGGAGACGACGTGGAATGGACACTTCACCTGTTGCGCAAGATCCTGACCACTCTGTTGCACAGGTAGTTTCCGGCACGCGGGAACGTAGATCGATGAATGTTAATTTCAGCTTGGGGGATGGTGCACTATGACAATGACCAGCGGTTATGCCAAGGTTCCGGGAGGAACTGTATGGTATGGCATATACGGCGTCGGCAGGCCGGGAACGCCGCTGGTGGTGCTGCATGGGGGGCCAGGCGTGCCACACGATTATCTTTTGCCCCTGACGGAACTGGCGGATGTCCGCCCGGTAATCTTCTATGATCAGTTGGGCTGCGGGCTTTCCGTCTGCGCCGACAATCCAGACGACTGGACCGTTGAAAACTCTGTGGCGGGTCTACACGCCCTGTGCCATCAACTGGGGTTGAAACGATACATCCTGCTGGGGCAGTCCTGGGGGACATTCCTGGCGGTGAGCTATGCGCTGGCGCATCCGGAGGCAAGACCAGCGGGACTGATTCTGGCAGACCCATGCCTGAGCGCGCCGCGCTGGATCAATGATATGCGCGGCTTTTTGCGTCAGATGCCTTGTGAGGACCTCGCCGAAATAGAACACTGTGAAATGACGGGGGATTATCAGTCACCCGCCTATCAGAGGATCATGGAACGCTTTTATCATCAACATGTGTGCAAGTGCGAGCCGTGGCCTCAGGTGGTAATGGACAGTTTCGAACGCGCCAACCAGAGTATTTACCGCCACATGTGGGGTGCCAGTGAGTTTTCGGT
This sequence comes from Lentisphaerota bacterium, assembly GCA_003246475.1. Lineage (GTDB taxonomy): Bacteria > Verrucomicrobiota > Lentisphaeria > Victivallales > SZUA-371 > SZUA-371. Next base: position 6,176 of record QKAL01000070.1, on the reverse strand, counting down.
CACCGGAACATTGAAAGACAGGGATCTCTGCGGTCAACTGGGCAAACTGCGTATGCCCGTCTTGTACCTCTGCGGGCGTGATGACGAGGCCACGCCGGAGACCACCCGCCATTACTGCCGTTGTACTCCGGGGGCAACGATGACCGTAATCGAAAATGCCTCTCACCTGCCCCATCTGGAACAGCCGGGCCCATTTTTCACCGCTGTCAGAGAATTCCTGATCTCTGTGGAAAATGATAATGACTTTACAATTGAGATAAAATAAATAACGGAGATTCATTAATGAAAAAGATGTTCATGGCATTGCTGTTGCTGGCGGAATTACTGCCTCGGATCTGCGCCCTGGGACCGGGAGAAGACGCCCCGGCATTAACAATCGACAAATGGTATCGCGGCCCGGAAGTGACCCTGCAGCCGCCGCAATCGGGGGCGACTCCGGAAAAGATCCCATTTTTTCGGGTCGTGGTGATCTGGGGTACCTGGTCTCCGGCTGCCACCGAATCGTTGCAGGTGCTTAACTCCTTGAAAGCGGCCTACCCCGAACGCGATATCGCCGCAATTGCCCGCGATTCGGCCGAATCACTGGACAAGCAACTTGCGCGCGCCGGTCAGCCCGCGTTCAGTATCGCCCTGGACAAAGAGGACAAGACCAGCATCGCCTACATGCCAGGCGAAATGATTTTCCCAAAAGCATTTGTGGTGGATGCCGATCGTCAGATACTCTGGACCGGCGAGGTCATCGATCTGCCGGAAACGGTCGCCGACATCGTTAAAGGAACATTCCGTCTATCACGGGCTAAAAAATTGCACAAGTACCGGAGCGATCTGGTAATGGCATTGCAATCCGGGGACGAAGGGCGCATTATTCGCGCCAGCGATGACATCCTGCAGGAGGAACCAGGCAACCTTTTTGCCTTGCGCGCCAGAATGTTTGTCTACGAGAGCAGCGGGCGATTAGGTGATGCCGTCAGATTTATCAATGCTCTGCTGGTCAAGGAGCCTAATCAGTCGCGCCTCTATTTTATGAAACTGGAACTGCTGTTGCGGGAACCAGTTCCCGATGTGGCGGAATTCCAGCGGACCGCCGAAGCGGTATCCCGGCAGTTTCGGGGCAATGTCACGGTTTTAAATTCACTGGCCTGGTTCATTCTGGACCGGACGCCCTTCCGGATGGTTCCCGCCGCATTGCTGCAGGAATGTACCGACTCAGCAGTAAAACAACTGCCGACCACGGCAACAGCGGCAGAAAAAGGAGCGGTGCTGGGGGCTCGTGCGCGTGCACTGTTTTTTGTCGGCCGGATCGGAGATGCCATCAATATCCAACAAGAAGCCGCCTCGGTTCTCCCGGAACATAGCGATGCGAGAAAGGCTGCCGCCGCCATATTGAATGTTATGGAAGAGGCGCGGAACGCCGGAAAATGACCACTTCTATCTCCCGTTAAGGACCTGATGGCTGCCGTTACTGCCGTTTTTGGGAATCTGCCAGAACGCCGGTTCCCAGAAACGTAAAACCGGGTTGCTGAAATCGGTATGCTGTTCCGGCATATCCAACTTGATGTTGTTGGTCACCGGATCGCGCAGACCGAACGCCTTGATGACAACCTGCCCCTGAACCGAGTCCATCAGGCGCGGCAGCTGATAAGCAGCGTTATCCCATTGCCCGACGGTCAGGTCTTCGGCGGAAACCGGGTCGGAGAAATAGAGGTCAATCCATTCCAGGACGCTGCCGCGCGGCAACGCACCATAAATCATCATATCCTGCGAATCACGTTGCGGGTGGATACACAGGTTGTAAAATGTACTCCCGGAATTTTTCTCCAGATATGGTTTCAGCGCCAATACAGTGTCGTTGACGGAACACGCTGAAGCCAGGTAGACAATATTCTTATATGGAAGACCGGGGTAACGGCTCACTATCTCATTGATGATGAACGGTCCCATGCTGTGGCCAACCAACGTAAACTCGTATTGCGGGTTTTCCTGATAGATCTTTCGCATCTGCTCCATCAATAGAGAAACTGCGCCGTCCGGCGGTGCCAGTGCGATCGCCATGGCGTTGTCAACGCTGATCTCCGCGGAATGGGCGCGGATAAATGCCGTCTTCGCGCGGCGTTTCATAATGTCCCAGGCGCTCTTGCCGAAAGTGTCGATGATCGGAGTGGATACCACGCGAACCGGCAAGGCGCCGATATATACGGTCTTCGCCAATGCGCTGTAATCGCCCGGATAATTGTTGACTCCCAAGTAAACCTTCATCCGGAGGTTACGGAGCCGTTTAATGGTCTCTTTGTCGGGATTGGGAAAATCGTCGTCGGAAGCAAAAGTTTTATACGACTGAAAGACCATATTTATGGGCAGACGGGTTATAGCCCGGCCCAGGTCGACGGTCAGGTAAAAAGGGGAAAGCGCCGGACCGAAAACATAGCTTTTGACCCCGCGCCGGATCATGAAAAGATGATCAAGGTAACATTCGAACAACGTTGATTCCCAGTTGATGAAAATCGGGTAGTAATCCGACTGCGAATAGATGATTTGGGCGAGACGCTGGGATTCTTCCACCGTCTCATCAACGGAATTCATACCCCCGAAAACAAAAATAAGGATCTTTTTGCGCCCGCTCTCCCGAATCGCTTCAGCCATCCGTTCCAGTTGCTGTTCATAGGTATATTCCCCCGCCGAAACAACGGTGTTTCCTTTTTGATAAGGGTAAAGTTTAGGCCCACCCTCGTCGTCGATGGCAACCATCCGTTCCATGGTAAAATCGGAGATAGTGGGGCGGCATGAGGCCCCCGCAAGCCCCGCCAACACCGTGAAAACGGTTAATAGATATCTGAACCGTTTATTTATGGGGCTCAAGATTGCTGCCCCTCCCACTCGATCACCACTTTCAAAATATTGGTTGACGCATCGTGATAACGGTAGTTATACTGGTTACTGGATACCATCCGCATCCAGGTGGCGCCCGGTTCAATATCCATTATCCGAAGATCGGACATGCATTCGGAAAAGGCCGCCAAGCCGTGTGTCGCCAGATAGTTTGCGTTTTTCTCCTCGTGTCCGCGAATCGGATCCATGACGATAATCGGCATTTTCATGGCCAGACATTCGGAAACGGTGATGCCGCCGGGCTTGGAGATGACCAGATAGCTGATCGCCATATAGTCGTGCATCCGGCGCGTATACCCCACCGGAAAAAGTCTATTCGGATATTCTTTCTGCATATCGGTCATCTGCCGATATACTTTACGACTGTTGCCGGTCATGGCCAGAACGGAAACGCCGGGAAAGGAATCAAGCACCGTCTCCGAGATCTCACGCAGCCGCCCGATGTTCTCCCCTCCCATCATTACCATGACAAACGGATTGTCCGGCGGCAGCTCCAGCTCCCGACGCAGCCGTTTCTTATCTTCCGGGGTATATTCCCGGGCAAATTCCGGAAATATCGGACATCCGGTAATATATATTTTTTCCCGCGCCACCCCGCGCAAATGCATTATCAGCGACATGTCATGGTTGGCCACAAAAAACAACTCCAGCTTCGGTTGGATATAGACCCAATGCAATGAAAAATCGGTAACCACGCTGGCGGTCATGGTATTAATCCGGCCGGACTCCTTGGCCTTGCCGATAACCTCCGCCGGCAGAAAATGCGTACAGATGATGTAATCGGGCTGGTGGCGTTCAATCCAGTCCAGCAATCTCGACTCAAACGTGCGACGCCAGCGAAACATCACCCGGCGGAACAATGGAAGCCGCCGCGGCGATACGTTTGACGACGTATACATATAATACCACAGTCCCGGCAGGTGCCGCAGGATAAAATGGTAGATATCGGTAAAAAACATCCGAAGTCCCGGCGTCATCATCTCCGCAACATTCAAGTGGGTGATGTTAAGTTCCGGGTAATTCAGCGATGCCGTTTTCTCCAGCGCCTTAGAGGCCTGGACATGTCCCGTACCCATCGGACCGCTCAGCAACAGCAACTTACGCCCCGCCCACGGTTTTTCAGTCATTGCATACCTCGTTTCTCAAGCCGGCATAGGAGGTAGGCTCCCAGCCGTGTTCCAGCAGATAATCCAGGTGCCGGAGCTCCGCGCCGATCATCCGGTTGGTTACGTCCATCGGATGAAAAGAAACCCGGATCAGCCCCCCCCGCCTCCAGCGGCATTTGAGACCATTGCACCAGGAAAACAGATGATCGACCGGCACCAGTCCCCAGTCATAGTTGATCGGAAAAGCCTTGATCCCCCGGCCGTTATCGAAATAGACCCCGCTCAAAGTCGCAGTATAACCGAATCCCGCCTCCCGAACCGCCCGTAGGCTGCCCCGGCTCTGCAGCCACTGGGGCGCCACAAACCCGGCGGGAACAATGTTCAACGTCTCCGCCATCACCTCAAGCCCCTGGGATATGGCGTCGCGCGCAGCGGTATAATCAAAACGGAAAAATTCGGCATAGTCATGGTAGATACCATGCAAGCTGACGTCGATTCCCCGGGCATGATGTTCTTTCAGCATAGCAGTAAATTCAGGATGCTTTTGCAGCGGATTCGCCCGTTGGAAATCCGGAACCACCAGTTCCGAGCGAATTACAACCCCTCGGCGGTCCAGTTCATTAAAGATGTAATCCAGTTCCCGATTAAACCCGGGCGTAACGTCATGTATTGAAACGGCGATTTTCTTCATGAGAAAAACCTTCCCTTTATCCACAATAATATATGTCTATGTCCCAGCAGATGCAACCCGTACGTCTATCCAATTGTTTTTTATAAAAAAACATTTTTTTGATTGGAAAATTGCAAAAAAACCAATATTTTAACAATATTATGCAAAATTTGTCAAAAATGGCAAATTTAATCTGTTCAAGAGGTACAAAAATGAAAGAAACGGCAAAAGTTGCCATGTTGGTTAAGCCCGGTGAATTCGAGCTGAAAGAGTTTGCCATTCCCCAAATAAGCGACGATCAGATGCTGATCAAGGTCGAAGGATGCGGCGTCTGTGGCACCGACGGACACGAATACAAGCGCGATCCGTTCGGCCTCTGTCCCGTGGTTCTCGGTCATGAGGGCTCCGGCGAGATCGTCAAGATCGGCAAGAACATCAAAGTCGACTCCGCCGGCATTCCGGTCTCGGTCGGCGACAAGATCGTGACCTGCGTCATCCCCTGCGGCGAGTGCAATGCCTGCCGCAATACTCCGGCCCGCACCAATCTCTGCGAAAAATGCGGGGTCTACGGCCTGTTTCCTGACGACGAAATCCATCTTAACGGCTATTTCGCCGAATACATGGTGGTCCGTCCCAATTCAACCTTTTTCAACGTAACCGGAATGAACCTCGATCAGCGCATGCTGGTTGAGCCGGCGGCGGTCGCGGTCCACGCCGTGGAACGCGCCAAAACTACCGGCCTGCTGCGTTTCAATACTTCGGTACTCGTTCAGGGTTGCGGCCCGATCGGCCTGATGGTGATGGCGGTACTCCGTACTCTGGGAATCGAAAACATCATCGCTCTGGATGGCAACGACAGCCGCTTGGAATTGGCAAAAGAGATGGGCGCGACCCAGACCTTCAATTTTACCAGCTATGCCGATTTCAACGCACTGCTGGCGGAAGTTAAAACCGCAACGGCCGGACTGGGAGCCGAATTCGTTTTCCAATGCACCGGCGTGGCCAAGGCGGAAAGCAATGCCTGGAAGCTGGTCCGGCGTGGCGGCGGGTTGTGCGAAGTAGGTTTTTTCATGGACGGCGGCGAATGCTCCATCAATCCGCATTACGATTTGTGCAACAAGGAAATCACCGCGGTCGGATCCTGGGTTTACTCCCCGCAAGACTATCCGATCACCTTCGATTTCCTGAAACGCGCTTCAGGGATCGGACTGCCTATCGAGAAATTGGTGACCCACAAGTTTAAGCTGGCCGACATCCAGGAAGCACTGGAAACCAACGTCCAGATGAAAGGCATCAAGGTCGCAGTCATCATTGACTGATTACGCCCCTGTTGTGACCATATTCCGGCAGTGTCGCATTTTTGCGACACTGCTTTTTTGTGTCGACGCGAAGGAGGGGCATGGCGTGGTCAGCATGCCCCTGCCGGCCCAATGTTAAACATCGGCAAAAAAACTCAGAACACCAACTTACGGGGGGCGTTGTTGAGTTTGCCGCGCAAATCTGCCAGCGTCTTT
>QKAL01000312.1 GCA_003246475.1 Lentisphaerota bacterium | reverse complement strand
GCCAAGATCAAGCAGTGCGTCAAGGATGGCACCTGGGAACTCCAGGGCGGAATGTGGGTTGAAGCCGACTGTAACATCATCAGCGGGGAGTCGATGGTCCGCCAGTTCCTGCATGGCAAGAATTTCTACATGGACGAATTTGGGGTTGACGTCAAGAATCTCTGGATCCCGGACGTCTTCGGTTATTCCGCCTCGATGCCGCAGATCATCCGTAAATCCGCCTGCGATTACTTCCTGACCCAGAAGATTTCCTGGAGCCAGTTCAACAAGTTCCCGTACCACACCTTCAACTGGAGAGGTCTCGACGGTACTGAAGTATTGACGCATTTCCCGCCGGAAGACACCTATAATGCCCAGCTCAACCCGTCCGAACTGACTGCCGGTCAGGACAAGCTCAATGAAAACCACTTCATGGGTGAGTTTATGAGCCTTTTCGGTATCGGCAACGGCGGCGGCGGCCCCAAGGAAGAATATGTGGAGCGCGGTCTGCGCGTGGCCAATCTTGAAGGATGCCCGAAGGTAAAATTCGGCCGTGCCTGCGATTTCTTCGACAAGATCAGCAAGTACAAGGATCAATTGCCGTCATGGGTCGGCGAACTCTATCTGGAACTGCATCGTGGTACGCTGACGACCCAGTCCAGAACAAAACGCGCCAACCGCAAGCTCGAACAGATGCTGACGCTCACGGAATTTGTCTGCTCATGCCTGCCGTTTGAGAAATATCCGACAGCCGAGCTTGACAATGCGTGGAAGGTGCTGTTGATTAATCAGTTCCACGACATCATCCCCGGTTCTTCCATCGGCAAGGTTTATCAGGTCGCGTCGCAGGAACATGGCGACATCATGAATACCTGTGAAAAGCTGATGGCACAGGCTGCGGAATTTCTGCTCGCCAAAGAGGCAGACTCCGCCGTTGTGGCCAATACCCTGTCTTATAACTATGAATCCCCCGTCGAACTGCCCGCGGGCTGGGCGGAACATAAGGTGATAGATGCCGCCGGCAATGAAGTCACCGTACAGAATGAAAACGGCAAGGTGTTTGCTCTTGCGAGCATTCCCGCCTCCAGCTTCACGACATTGCGCAAGGGTACTGCCGCGTCAGTGGCCGCCACTGCAAAGACAAACGCCCTGGTCCTTGAAAACAGTCTGGTCCGCTATGAGTTCGACCAGGATGCCAAGCTGGTCTCCGCATTCGACAAGGAAGCCGGCCGCAACATTCTGGTAGATGGCAAGACCGGTAACATGCTTTCGCTCTATGTTGACTATCCGAACTGCTGGGACGCTTGGGATATCGACGTTTTCTACGAACAGGAACTGTTGGAACACGCACGTGGAGTCAAAGCCGTCAAGGTTGCCGAAGGCGCTGTCCGTTCGGTACTGGAATTTAACCTGGCGATCGGCGATTCAACGATCAAGCAGCAGGTGGTTCTGGCAGCCAACAGCAAGCGTCTCGACTTCAATACCGAAGTCGACTGGAAGCAGTCCCGGAAGATGCTGCGCGTCAGCTTCCCGGTCAACGTGTTCTCCAGCGAAGCCACGTTCGACATTCAGTACGGTCACGTCAAACGTAACACCCATCGTAATACCACCTGGGATTTTGCGAAATTCGAAGTTGCCGCTCAGCGTTACATCGATATTTCCGAAAAGCGTTACGGGGTTGCCCTGCTCAACGACTGTAAATACGGTCATAAGGTTCTGGATACTACGCTCGACACCTGTCTGCTGCGTTCTCCGAAACATCCGGACTGGAACGCCGACCAGGGTAAACAGGTATTCACCTACAGTCTGCTGCCGCATCTCGGCGGCGTGACCGAATCCAGCGTAATGAAGGAGGCCGCCTGCCTCAACCGTGCACCTTATGTGTTCAACGGTTTTGGCGGAAAGCTTCTCGCCCCGTGCTCGCTGGAAGCCAACGGCATATCTCTGGAAGTCATCAAGAAAGCGGAAAAGGAAAACTGCATCATCATCCGTCTGGTGGAAACCAACGGTGAAGATTCAACTGGTACTCTGACGCTCAATCGCGGCTCCAAGCTGGTTGAGACCAACCTTATGGAGTGGACTGACGGCGAAGTCGTCAACGCGGTTAACGGCAAAGTTCAGCTCAGTTTGAAACCGTTTGAAATCCGTACCTACAAAGTTCAAGGCTGAGGAAGGTACACAACCAATGGGATTTACTATCCGTGATATTGCAGCCGTGTGCGGTGTCAATCCGTCAACGGTATCGCGTGCGCTGCGTGATGATCCGAGGGTTAAATCTGAGACCCGCGAAAAGATCATTGCCATGGCACGCGAGCACGGATACAATCCCAATATTGTAGCTCGTAATCTGGCGGCCGGAAAAACCAATACAGTATGGTTTTTTCTCGGCTCGCTGGAAAACGAAATCGAACGAAAACCGGCATTACAGATCAGCAGTATGATCCAGGAAGCCGGCTACGACCTGATGCTGGTTCTGCATCGCGGACAGCCGGATCTTTTTCTCCGCCTCTTCCGCAAACTGACCCAGAAAGTAACTGACGGCGCAATTATTATTCCTTGCGGCGATTTTGATATTGCAGAGATGAAAAAGCTGATGCCGTCGATTTCCGTTCCGATAATTTTTATCGACCGCTGGCTTGATGATTTGAACTGTCCGGTGGTCACTTCCGATAACCGTTTTGCCGCCCGAACCCTGACCGAAAAATGTCTTGATGCCGGTGCGGAAATATTTTATGTCTATTTTAAAGAGAGCGACAACGTCGCCCGTCAGCGCAAGGATTCGGTATGTTCGGTTCTTGCGGCTCGCAATGTGGAATTTTATGTGGACGAGGACTCGCTGCAGGAGGCGCTGAAACGTAATCCGGAAAAGTCTTTGGCGGTGTTAGGCAACTCCGGAAGGGAATTGTCTTCGATCATCAAGGCGCGGTTCAGCAATTATATCGGAGAACGTCATATTATCGGCGGCTTCTTTGACTTCTGGGATCAGCCGTCTAAAGATTTCTTTCAACGGATTTTTGTCTGTTGTCAGGATTTTAATTCTATCGCCAGACATGCGTCACAGCTTATTGTGAAAATGCTTTCCGGGGACCACGTCTGCCCCGACACGTTTATCGAAGTTTCTCCCGAAAGATTCAAAGAGATCTGAAACGCCTCCATTTAATTTGCGCATGCTGTCGGATGTCTGGCATGTAGCCGGATCATTTTCTGCAAGGTTAACCAAAAAATGCCCGCCAAGCTTTCACATTGGCGGGTATGCTTATTTGACAAAACCCTTATTTCTGTTTGGGCTTGTTCTTCATTGGCGCTTTAGCTGGTTTATCCTTGCTGGATGATTTTTTCATGTTCATCTGCGCCTGGGCTTGTTGTGTTTTCCAATTCGTCGTCATTCCTGATCTCTCCCTTTTTGATTGGTTTAACCCCCTGATTCGGAAATAACAACTGCTATAAGATATAGAATAAAGTTTCCCGCCGGTTTGTCAATATACGGCATAATAAAAATCCGTTGGCGCAGATGCTGTCTCAGACATTATCTGTAACAAATTGCAGATTTGCTCAGATTCCATCACAATATTTTTTTATCCACGACGTTAAAATTGTAATATCAAGCGCTTATAGCGGCGCAATTACCATAAAAAACCAGATATAGAGCATTTGTTTAAAATGAAAATCACGACTGTTGATCCGGTGACCCGGAAATTTATTGACGCACATCCGCTGGATTGTTCTCAAAAAACGATCTCGCGGGGACAGATGTTTTTTTATCTGTCAATCTGCGCCGGGTTGCTGCTATTGTTGCAGTACCGCTGGGATTACTTTTTGTTCTTTGTTACCGCGGTGCTGGCATTCTGGTATCTGCTTTCCGCCCTATTCCGGGTCACTGCGGCTTTGATTACCACGCAGGGCCATGGGGAACAAAAGGTGACCGCGTCGGAGCTTGCCGAACTTAAAGACGAGGATCTGCCGGTTTATACGATTTTTCTGCCTTTATACCGCGAGGCAAATATCGCCGGAAAGATTATTCACAATATTGAAAAACTGGATTATCCAAAAGATAAACTCGACGTGAAGTTGCTGCTTGAACACGATGATACCGCCACCATCAATGCAGTAAACCATTGCCGATTGCCACAGTATTACGAGGTTATTGTTGTACCAGACTGTCTGCCGAAAACCAAACCCCGCGCCTGCAATTTTGGACTGGAGAAGGCAAAAGGAGAACTTTGTGTGATCTTTGACGCAGAGGACCGGCCGGAGCCGGATCAACTGAAAAAGGTTGTCTATGCGTTCAAACATGCCCCCGAAGAACTGGTATGCATCCAGGCCAAGCTTAATTATTACAATGCCCGGCAGAATCTTTTAACCCGGCTGTTCACCATTGAGTATTCAACCACTTTCGATTTACTGCTGGCCGGATTGCAGACCTTTAATGTGCCCTTGCCCCTGGGCGGCACTTCAAATCATTTCCGTACCGCGCCGTTACAGCAGATCGGCGGCTGGGATCCGTTCAATGTAACGGAGGACTGCGATCTCGGGATAAGGATCTATAAAAAAGGGTACCGTACTGGCATGATCGACTCCACCACCTGGGAAGAGGCAAACTCCGAAGTCTGGAACTGGGTAAGGCAGCGTTCGCGCTGGGTAAAAGGTTTTATTCAAACTCACCTGACTCATATGCGCAATCCGTTGCGGACCCTGCGCGGACTCGGATTATGGGGCTTTATGGGGTTTTATTTGAGTGTCGGCGCAAGTTCACTGATGATGCTGGTTAATGTTATTTTCTGGGGTGCCGGCCTGTTGTTTGGCGTACTATTTCTCCACGGTCTGCTGTCGGGTCTGAACACGACTGATATGGTGATCGGTCCGCAAAGTGTCGGCATTTACCAGGGGGTTTCTGTTCTTGGCCTTGATCTGCACGTTTGGCCATTGATATATATCGGCCCGCAGGAAAGCCCGTTCTGGTCACAGCTTTCGGTGGTATTTTTTTGTATCAGTGCGATTCTGTTTCTGGCAAATTTCCTTTTCATCGGCATCCATATGCTGGCATGCCTGAAGCGCCGTTACTTTTTTCTGCTGCCTTGCTGTCTTCTTATGCCGTTATACTGGATACTTATTTCGCTGGGGGCGTGGAAAGGATTTATTCAATTGTTTACCAATCCCTTTTATTGGGAAAAGACAATACACGGACTGGACGATGTTCCGGCAGGCGAAAGGCCATCGCCTGTATTGCGTGAACCCGTAGCAGTTCTGAAAGACGAAGTTTAAAAACATTAAATAACAGAACAGAAGGGAATTAAAATGCTAAAAAGAAACAAATTCACCCTCATTGAACTCCTGGTGGTTATTGCGATTATCGCCATTCTGGCGGGTTTGCTGCTGCCGGCACTGAACGGAGTCCGCAAGAAGGCACGGCGGACTTTTTGTATTGGCAATCTGCGTCAGTTCGGGCTGGCCATTCAGACCTACCGTGACGATTTCAACACGCGTTTTCCGCCATGGATATCCACATTATACCGCGATTACATGTCCAGCGATAAAATCTATCACTGCCCCGAGGACAAGAACCCGAATTCAGCAGCGGCGAACACATGGGTCAGCCACCTTAGCGGCAGCGACATAGCCACCGCCGGTTACACCGAGGCGTTTGACCGGCCCGGCAGCGTCAGCATGTACGGTGCGAGCGGCAACAATCCTAACACCCTGCTGGAAAAGATCAGCTATTTCTATGAATTGACCGAGGCTCCCTGCTCCTGGAAGGCGGATCAGGGGCGTACCTGGAACGAGCAGAAGGTATATGACATGAAGAACGAATCAAATTCATATACTCATGTCAAATATTCCAGTATGCTGAGCTATTTTCCAATCGTCCGTTGTTTCTGGCATCAGGAAAAAGGCAATAAACCCATATTGAATGTTTCCCAGAACGGCAACACCTTTTACAGCGAGCTGGAGTGGGAAATGAACACCTGGGACATGTAAGATCCACATATGGGATTACTGAAAATGCCGGTGACTTGTTTCACCGGCATTTTTCATGACACGCCGGTTACTTCATTTCCCCGATCCGGTCGGCAAAGAAACACGCGGTGCAATGGGAACTTTCGGAATTGACCGGCATCAGTTCCGGCGCCTCCGTGCGACATCTGTCCTGAGCCAGCGGACAACGCGGGTGAAACGGACAGCCCGATGGCGGATCCAGCGGCGATGGCACATCGCCGGGGAGGATAATGCGCTTGCGCCCGGTAACATTGTCGATCATGGGAACTGCCGACAACAGCGCCTTAGTGTAGGGATGCGCCGGGGTGCTGCATATGTCCCGCGAAGGACCGCTTTCTACAATCTTTCCAAGGTACATGACCATGATCCGGTTGCTGATGTGTTCCACTACCGCCAAGTCATGGGCAATGAACAGATAGGCAACTCCGGTCTGCTGCTGGATATCCTGCAGCAGATTGATGATCTGCGCCTGAACGCTGACGTCCAGTGCCGAAACCGGCTCGTCGGCGATAATCAGTTTGGGGTTTACCGCCAGAGCCCGTGCAATACCGATGCGCTGACGCTGTCCGCCGCTGAACTGATGCGGATAACGGTACATATGCACACTGCGAAGTCCGACCATTTCCAGCAACTGGGCGGTCTTCTCTGTCCGCTGCCGCCGTTTGAGGTCCGTATGGAGCGACAAGACCTCATCCATTGCTGCGTGAATAGTCATGCGCGGATTGAGAGAACCATAAGGGTCCTGAAAGATCATCTGGAAATTTTTCCGTTCCTGCCGCAGTCGCCGTCCTTTCAAGCCTGAGATGTCTATACCGTCGATTTTAAAGCTGCCGCCGACGGGAGTTTCAAGCCGGACAAGGGTTCGCCCGAGAGTACTTTTTCCGCAGCCGCTTTCCCCGACCAGCCCGACGGTTTCGCCGGTTTCAAGATCAAAGGATACATCGTTGAGGGCTTTGACAAAGCGGGAAGGCTTGAACCAGCCGCCGCGAACCGGATACCATGTTTTCAAATTTTTTACTTCAAGCAACGACATTTTCATCTCCGGTGGGGTTAGCTGGTGCCGGCGACAGCAGAGGAAATTCAAGCGTAATTACCGTTCCTCTCCCTTTGATACTGCCGATTTTCATGCGTCCGCCAAAATTTTCAACCACGACCTTGGCCATGGAAAGACCGATACCGGAATTGGCCAGATTGGCGGAATAAAACGGATCGGTACAGTGCTCAAGCACTTCCGGGTCCATACCACACCCGTTGTCCTCAATCTTCAGGGTAACGCCGTTATCGCCTTGACTCAGGGTGATTTCCACGTGGCGGCTGCAGGTGTTGTAATCACGCTCACCGGTATCGGCAAATGAGTCACGGGCATTGGCCAGCAGATTGATAATCGCCTGT
>QKAL01000191.1 GCA_003246475.1 Lentisphaerota bacterium | reverse complement strand
CGCGGCCTTACCTGCGCTTCATAGCCATGCGGCAACTCCAGATGCAGACCGGTCGGCACCATCAGCGTCTCGCCATGCGGTAGATCGATATCCACCCGGGAACGCAGGTCAAACGCCGCATCGTCATGATGGGCTTTTTTGGGCACAAGGTCTTCACTGCCTTCCAACATCTTGATTCTAACTGTCACTTCCGACATAAATATTTTCCTTAGTTATTGAGAAATAAATATAAAATGTTTTTAAGTTAAAATTGAAAAGATACATCTTGCTCTGTATCTTTATAGCATAATCCGGTCAATTTTAAAGAGGTGTGACAAATGCAGATCGAAGATTTGTTGAAAAATACCGCCGCCGAAGGGGCTTCCGATTTATTTGTTTCCGCCGGGAAAGTGCCTTACTGCCGTAAATGCGGTAAAGTAATACCTATGGGGAAAAAAATCATCACTCAGGAAGATATTGATTCTTTCCGACAAAAAATCCTTCTTCCAGAAGCCGAAGAATCATACCGCGCCAACGGCAGCTTCGACGCCGGCATCACCGGAGAGGATAAAATCCGTTTCCGTATCAATTTTCTGCAACAGCAGGGTCTGCCCGGACTCGTGGCACGACCGGTACCGCTCGGTGACGACCTGGACTTCAAGGAACTCAATCTGCCCAATGCGGTCAAGGAATTGGCTAAGTCGTCGCGAGGTCTGATATTGCTGTCCGGTACCGCCGGAAGCGGAAAATCAACCACTCTCGCAACGATTTTAAATTATATCAATACCAATAGTCAACGCCATATCGTTACCATTGAAGACCCCATCGAATTTGTTCATCACGACAAGAAGTCTCTGATAACTCAACGCGAAGTCGGAGCCGATACCGCGGGATTTTCCGAAGCATTGCGCAACGTCGTTCGTGAGAGTCCCGATGTCATCATCGTTGGCGAAATGCGCGATTTAAACACCATGCAGACTGCAATCACCGCCGCTCTCACCGGACATCTGGTGTTGTCCACTGTCCACACGGCGGACACCGTGCAGGCCATCGAACGCATCGTCAACCACTTCCCCGAACATCTGCGAGCACAGGCCGCCGATGACCTGTCGCTGGCGCTCTGCGGCGTGATCGGACAACGTCTGGTACCGAAAGCCGACGGTTCCGGCATGATTCCCGCTGTGGAAATACTCAAAGCCACGCCCCACATGCGCAATCTCATTGCCACCCGCGATTTCAAGTCCATGGAAGACGCCATCCGCCGGGGATTCGAAGAGGGAATGATTACCTTTAACCGCGCGCTTTCCGAACTCTGCCGCCACAATCTGGTTTCGATCCCTGACGGTGCCGATGCATCGACCAATCGCGATGAATTTCTGCTCCTCGTCCAAGGTATGGAAAGCGGGATCGACACATTCCGCGACTGGTTCCGCAATCATGCCTCTCTCGACGATGAGGTCGATATGAAACGCCTGCTGTATGCAGCCGTTGCCAGCGGCTCCAGCGACCTGATTCTATCGGTCGGCGTCAGCCCATGCGTTCGCCATAACGGCGTTATCGCCCAACTCGACGTCCCCGCCCTGACGCCGTCCGATACCCAGCGGCTGCTCTTCAGTATCCTCACCTCCCGCCAGCGAGCCGAGTTCGAGGAAAAAAGAGAGATCGACTTCGCTCTCACCACTGAACTTGAGGACTCTCAGGGACAGAAACACCAGTACCGTTTCCGCGTCAACGGGTTCTATCAGCGCGGCAATATCGGTACCGCTATCCGTGTCATCCCGTCGTTAATCCCGTCGCTGGAATCACTGGGCATACCTCAGTCGATCATCAACCTGACCGATAAACACCATGGTCTGATACTGGTCACAGGCCCGACCGGACACGGAAAATCAACATCACTGGCGGCGATGATCGACCGTATTAACTCATCTCGCGGTTGCCATATCATTACCGTCGAGGACCCGATTGAATATGTCCATGAAAACAAAATGGCCGTTGTCGAACAACGCGAAGTCCATGCCGACACCCTGAGTTTCGGCAACGCCCTGAAATACGTACTGCGCCAGGATCCCGACGTCATACTCATCGGGGAAATGCGCGATATGGAAACCATCGCCGCCGCCCTCACCGCGGCGGAAACCGGACATCTGGTATTGGCTACGCTCCATACAAACAGCGCGCCGTTAAGCGTTGACCGCATTATCGACTCCTTTCCCGGACATCAGCAGAACCAGATAAAAATGCAACTTTCCGGCTGTCTTCTGGGAATCATTTCACAACGCCTGATTCCTCAAAAGGATGCGGACGGACGAGTTGCCGCGTTTGAAGTATTGATCGGAACACCGGCGGTATTGTCGCTGATCCGCGACGGACGTACTGCCCACATCCAATCGGTCATGGAAACCAGCTTTAAAGACGGCATGATAACTATGGACAAAGCGTTGGAAACGCTTTATAACCAGAACAGGATCAGCCGTGAAGCGCTACAGGGGATGAGCCGCATCACCTCCCATTCCCAAGCCTACTGATGCGGCTTGGGGGGAGGCTATGACATTTTTAGTTCAGCAGTAACGGTTGAAGATCATGGTCCGCCGGATGAATTCATTTTTTTTAGTAACATGAATATCCCAGTGCGGAGTAACTTTATGATGAGCCGGATAGCCGTTGTTTTCCATCAATTCAGGAGCGCAGCGTGCATGGCTCATCCGAACCATGTCACGGAATCCCCCGCCGCAACCATGCATCATCAGATCCATCTTATTCATTTGTGTTCTTGCTCCATATTCGGGTTGAAACCAGAGAATAAATCTCTACATAAATAATAATATTTTAAGGCGGAATAGTCAATAGTTTTTGAGTTCACGACTTTCGGAAAAATGATTTTCGGAAAAAACCACCGACAGGTTTGAAAAAACGTTTTTTAATGATAAAATAGCAATTCATTCTGATGGTTGCCCGGGTAGCTCAGTGGATAGAGCAGAAGTTTCCTAAACTTTTGGTCGGAGGTTCGATTCCTCTCTCGGGTACCACTTATCAAGCTCAAAATACAACAAAAATTCAGCAAAAACCGCTCTTGACAATGTATAAATTTATAAAAAACGGCTTTCAAGGGGGTCGGACAGGGTCACACATGCAACTTTGGTGGATTAGAGTGGTTATCCATATATAATTTTTTAAGGCGCGAATAGACCTATGCTATCCGAAAGTTTCTGTTTTTTAATTCCCTGCTCAAAACATAATTCATTTTTGACAACTCATACTGTTCCGAATGATTAAGAACTGTCAAGAATATCGAAAATAATCAAAATGACAAGATTAAAAAGGTCAGACAAAAGGCTGTTTGTTTAATGGCTACCCCGCCAGGAGTCGAACCTAGACTAAATGGACCAAAACCACTTGTGCTACCATTACACCACGGGGTAAACCGCTTCCCGTTTAAAGGAAGTCTTAAATTATAGCCACGTTTTGAAAAAAATCCAGATAAAAAAATAAATATTTACACGAAAATATCAGGAAAGACGGCTATATTATGCGGATTTTTCTCCAAAGTATGTAATTAGTCAATAAAATGAATAAAGGTTAAAAAGTTATGGCGGAAGGACAAAAGCGCAATTTAGCGGAGTACCTGATGTTGTCGGTGCGCGGAATTATCATGGGAGCAGCCGACGTGGTTCCGGGAGTATCCGGAGGGACCATGGCATTTATTCTGGGCATTTATGAGGAATTACTCGATGCGATCAAGAAGTTCTCCTCCATCGAAGCCATACAGATGTTTAGCAGACTGCAATTCAAAAAGGCCTACAATGAACTGCCTTGGCGCTTTCTGCTGTTTCTCGGCGTCGGGATTGTGGCGGCAGTCTTAACTCTCGCCGGGCCGATAACCTGGATGCTGAAAAATCAGCCGGCCATGATCTGGTCGTTTTTCTTCGGACTGGTGCTCGCATCGGTTGCCACGGTTTGGCCACGGGTAAAAAAATGGAACGCGCAGGCCTACGCTGCTCTGCTGGTTGGTGGCCTGTTCGCCTTCTGGCTGGTAGGCGTGGTACCGGCGGAAACACCTGATACCTTGTGGTTCATCGTCTTCTGCGGCGCACTGGCGATTTGCGCCATGATCCTGCCGGGCATTTCCGGTTCGTTCATCCTGTTGCTGCTGGGCAAATACGATTTCATTCTCAAGACAATACAAAATTTCAAACATGCGCTGCATCCTTTCGATCTCAACGCACTGGTTTCCAACGGTCTGATTATCGCCTGCTTCCTGGTGGGTATTGTGATCGGTCTGTCATCGTTCGTGCGGCTGCTAAGCTGGTTGTTCCGTAAATACCATGACCTTACTGTGGCACTGCTGATCGGGTTCATGCTCGGTTCTCTGCGCAAGGTCTGGCCGTGGAAGGGCGCCGAAGGCAACATCCTTCCGGAAAACCTCAGCGGTACGGTAATGGCGGCGATCGGGATCGGCGTTTTCGGTTTCATCATGGTGGTGGCGATAGAATACGTAGCCAATAAAAAACAGAAACAGAACAAGCAACAAGTCGAGTCTTGATAGATGGATCCTATTGCATTCCATATTGGTTTTCTGACCATCCGCTGGTACGGGGTCATGGCTGCGCTGGGCTTCATCACCGGAGTATTGGTGGCGGTAAAAAACCGTAAATTCGCAGGCATGACCAGCGACCAGGTCTATAACATGATGCTGGTAGCCATGCTCGGCGGCGTCGGCGGCGCACGGTTATTTTATGTGGTGCAGAACTGGGAGGAGTTCCGCGGACGCTTCTGGGAGATTTTCCGGATCGATCACGGCGGACTGGTATTCTACGGCGGATTCATCTGCGCAATGGTGGCATTGACTGTATATTGCCGCCGCCAGAAGCTGAGTCTTATGAAAGTATTGAGTTTACTCGGTCCCAGTTTGGCCTTGGGGCACATGTTCGGCCGTATCGGATGCTTTCTCAACGGATGCTGTTTCGGATACCCAACCCAAGCGCCATGGGGATATGTCTACCCCGAGGGGACTGACCCCGACCGCTGTTACCATCTTACGGCCCTGCATCCTGTACAGCTTTACGAGGCTGCAGGGAATCTCATTATTTTTTGTGTACTGCAATATCTGCTACCGAAAAGCAGAGGTGGACAGATCGCCGGCCTGTACATGGTCCTTTATGGAACCATGCGCATGGTCGATGAATTTTTCCGCGGCGATTACGAAAATCATTATCTGGGGCTTACCCCGGCACAACTGCTCTGTTTCCTGGTCATTCCCCTGGGCATCGCAGTAATAATCTGGTCGGGAAGGAGAAACAAAGCAAATGACACAGCCAACGATTCAACTGGTAATTGACGAAGCCCGGCATGGCGCCAGACTGGACAAATGTCTGGCGGAAATGTTGCCGGAGCATTCCCGTTCCTGGCATCAGAAACAGATCAAGGAAGGAGCGGTAAGCTATAACCGCAAAGTTTGTACCGTCGCCCGTACGACGGTAACACTCGGTGGAACCATCGAGCTGAACCCGGTCGAGGAGGAAGCACCGCAATTGCGGGGTGAAAACATCGACCTGCCGATCATTTATGAAGACGAACACATGCTGGTAATCAATAAACCGGCAGGAATGGTAGTTCATCCGGCAGCGGGCAACTGGTCTGGAACCGTGGTGAACGCCCTGATCGGCAGGAACAAGGAATTCGGGCGCGGCATGGGAGCGGCGGGGATGCGTCCCGGCATCGTCCACCGGCTGGATAAAGACACTTCCGGAGTATTGGTGGTCGCCAAAACTGAACAGGCCATGCTTAAGCTGACCCGAGCCTTCGCCGAACGTAAAACTCAGAAATCATACGCCGCCCTGGTGTATGGCATTCCCAAATATTACAAAGAGCAGATCAAGACACTGATCGGGCGCCATCCGGTTAACCGAAAAAAAATGGCAGTGGTGGATCGTAACGGCAAAGAGGCTGTTTCGGAGTACGAGCTGATGAGCTTCGGGCAGATCGACACCGTACCGGTCAGTATGGTACGAGTACGCATCTTTACCGGACGAACCCACCAGATCCGCGTACATATGGCGCATTGCAAGATACCGGTGCTGGGCGATGATGTTTATGGCGGGCGCCAGAAACTGGACGTCGAGCGTCAGATGCTGCACGCATGGAAATTGAAAATACCGCATCCGGTCACCGGTCACCTCATGTCCTTTAAAGCTCCGTTGCCGGAGGACTTTGAACACTGGCTGAAACGTATTGCCCCGCTGCCTGAAAATTCGCTTCTCGGCAGAATGCATCGCGAAACCACGGTCAATTTTGATTATGATTCGGAAGAGGATTCGGAAGAGAACTTCATGGTTGACGACGATTTCGATGCCGATTTCGACAATGAAGAGGACTTTGACGATAACGGCGGCTATCTGGTCGATGATGACGATTTTGACGCCGATTTCGACGGAGACGATTTTCTCGAAGACGAGGAAGAATAAACGGCGTCAGGGTTACACCTTATTTTCATCTTTTTCCTTATTTATAATATTGGCCCTGGTCAATATGTGTGTAACCGGGTCGGCCTTTGGCGGCGCATGGGTTTCCGCAACCTTTTCCATAGACGGTTGCGGACCATGATCTCCGCCGGGGCCGTTATGATGCGGAACGCCACCCGGTGAATGAACCTCATCGGACTTATGGTGGCGCAACGAATCTTCCTGAACGTATTCCGCCTCGGAATAATAATCCGTCCGGTTGCCTTTATAAATATCGTATAACAATTTACCGATGCGCCGCATTTCCACCAGCATCTTTTCGCGGGTCTCCTCGGCCCGCTTCAGATGCCAGACCGCATTATTCAACTCAACATCGTTGCGTGATTTGAATTTTTCAAACTCCGAAAAATAATGCCAGAATTTGATGATCGCCAGCAAAAGAATGAGCCAGGTAAGACAACTTAACCCGATCATAACATATATCGGCAGATTCATATCGGCACCTCTTTTTAAGCTGTTCCAATATTTCTACGCTGGACAATGCCAACCAGTTTCAAAATGGCGACTTGACATTTTTATCCTCTACCATGGTCGGCGGTTTTACCTTGATTTCCATATGGGAGGACAACGGTTCTCCCTGAACCGGATGCAGGTCGGGATTTGAAGTAATGGAGTGACCGTCGTGCGGATCGGGAATGATAATAGGCGGATGCTTATGGTTACCCAATTCGGGTGCGGGTTTCGTTTTTCCGTTTTTATCTTCAATTTCCGAAAAATAGCTGATTTTATTTCCGGTGTGAACGTCATAAAGCAATTTACCGATACGCTGCATCTCAATGAAAATCTGCTCCGCATCCTCCTCCAGCTTCTTCAAATGCCAGACCGTATTGTTTAATTCAATATCTGTCCGTGCTTTAAATTTGATCATTTCTGAATAAAGG
>QKAL01000202.1 GCA_003246475.1 Lentisphaerota bacterium | reverse complement strand
GAACGGTTATGGATGCGGAAACGGTTGCCGGTGCGGTTGAAGCCGGAGCCGCTTTCATTGCCTCGCCTGGTACCGATGAAGAGGTGGTCAAGGCATGCGTGGAACATCAGACCGTATGTGTTGCCGGAGTGATGAGCCCGACGGAAATAATCCGTGCCCTCAAAATGGGGGCGGATGTTATGAAAATATTTCCTGCATGTACGGTTGGTCCGAGCTTTTTTTCTCATATCAGCGGACCCCTTCCCGGCCTTTGCACAATGGCTGCCGGGGGGATGAAGCTGGAAAACATCAGGGATTACGTCTGTGCGGGCGCCGGAATTGTCACTTTTCTGGGCAATGGGTTGAATGTTGAGGCTTATCGCAGCGGCAATGTCGCCGAACTTACTCGTATGGCAAAACTGTGGGTGGCTGAGGTAGCAGCCGCTCACAAGAAATAATTAAACTATCAATGCAAAGGATAATCTGGTCATGATGCAGGTTGATTTGCGAAATCGGATTGCGCTGGTTACCGGTGCGGCTCAGAACATCGGCAAAGAGATCGCCGATGTCTATGCCAGTAACGGTGCAAAGGTGATTTATGCCGATATAAATCAGGAGGCTGTAGACCGTGCAGCCGCGTCGTACCCCGGCTGCAAAGGGGTGGTTATGGATGTTACCGATACCGGGCAGGTAGAGAAACGGGTTGCCGAAATCGTAGAAGAGTTCGGCAGGATCGACATTCTGGTCAACAATGCCGGGATCAACTCCAACAAACACCGGGTCACTATCGATCAGTACCCGCTGGAGGAATGGCGGCGTCTGCTGTCTGTCGATCTGGAAGGTCTGTTTATCGTGAGCAAGGCGGTAGCGTCTGTGATGGTGAAACAGGGTGATGGACGGATCATCAATATTTCTTCCAGCCTCGGAATTGTTGCCGCCAGACTGCAATGTGCATTTATTGCGGCCAAGACCGCCGTGGTCGGGCTGACCAAGGCGATGGCGCTGGAACTTGCCCCGTCCGGAGTTCTGGTCAACGGTATTGCGCCCGGATCGATTCTTACCGAGGGAACCAAAGCACTCTTTTACGGCGGAGATGCAAAGTTTCGTGAGAAATTCGACCAGATGCTGGGCAGTATTCCAATGAAACGTCCCGGCGAATCCAAGGATATCGCTTATGCCGCGCTTTTCCTTGCCGCCCCCGAAAGCTGTTACATAAACGGTCATATGATGGTCGTTGATGGCGGTTGGACAGCCGGATATATCAGAGATTTTTAAGCCTTTCAAGCTAAGTGCAGGAGATGTTATAATGAAAAAGAAGATGGTTGGAACCAGTGTTCCAAATGATTTGAGCAAGGCGGAATTGTTGGGGCTGTATGAAAAAATGGTCCTGCTGCGCCGTTTTGAATCCACGGCTCAGGAGCTGTATAAGAAGGGCGTCTGGCCCGGCTTTATCCATCTCTACCTGGGCGAAGAGGCGACTGCAGTCGGTGTTTGCGCCAATCTGAATGATGACGACTGGATAACCAGTACGCATCGGGGACATGGTCATGCTTTGGCCAAAGGTGTGCCGGTAAACCTGGTGATGGCGGAACTTTTCGGTAAGGCTACTGGATGTTGTGGCGGTCGCGGGGGCAGTATGCATTTGTACTATCCCCCAGCTGGTTTGCTCGGCACCAACGGTTTGGTGGCGGGAGGCATTCCGATGGCCGTCGGAACCGGTCTCGGGGCCAAAACCCGAGGATCAAAACAGGTTGGGGTGGCGTTTTTCGGCGATGGCGCCAGCAATCATGGAGCGTTTCTCGAGTCGATGAATTTCGCCGCCGTACAGAAGATACCGGTTATCTTTGTTTGCGAAAATAACCTTTATGCGACAGCCACTCCGATTCGCAGTGCAACTCTTAATACCGAGATTGCGACCAAAGCGGCGGCTTTCGGTCTGCCGGGTGTGGCGGTTGACGGCTATGATGTCCTTGCCGTATATAAGGTGGTAAAGGAGGCGGTTGCCAGAGCCCGGCGAGGGGAGGGGCCGACCCTTATCGAGTCGAAGACATACCGCTGGTGTGGACATCACGAGGGCGACCCGGTTTGCGGTACCTATCGCAGTGAAGAGGAACTCAACTCCTGGAAGGCACGTTGCCCGATTGCGACTTTCCGGTGCAAGCTTATTGACGAACTGGGCTTCAATCCGACGGAATTTGACTCCATTGACGCTCGTATTGAAGCGGAAATTAATGAGGCGGTGGCGTTTGGCAATGCGTCCCCTGATCCTGATCCCGCGCTTATCCATGAGCATATCTATTGCGAACCCATCAATCCTGATTCTGTTCTTCCGACGGTGTCCGGGTTTACGCAGCAGACGTGGCTGGATGCCGTCAGAGACGGTATTGCTGAGGAGATGCATCGCGACGAAAAAATCATTTATCTGGGGGAAGGCATTGGTGAGCGCGGCGGATGTTTCGGTCACAGTAAAGGGTTGTGGCATGAATTTGGCGCCGGTCGTGTGATTGATACGCCGATCTGTGAACTGGCTTTTACCGGGGCATGTACAGGAGCTGCCGCAACTGGTTCGCCTGCGATTGCCGACCTGATGTTTGCCGACTTCATCTTTGATACCGGCAATCAGCTGGTTCAACAGGCGGCAAAACTGCAGTATATGAGTGATGGTCAGGTTTCAGTCCCGCTGGTGGTGCGTGCCGCCGCCGGGATGATTAAGAATGCCGGTGCGCATCATAGCGGTATGTACTATCCGGTGTGGGGGCACATCCCCGGTTTGATTGTTGTTGTCCCGTCCAGTCCGGCGGAGGCCAAAGGTCTCATGAAGATGGCGATACGTACAAAAAATCCGGTTGTTTTTCTGGAACACAAAGCAATGTTTGCGGCAAAAGGAGATGTCCCCACAGGCGAATATCTTATCCCGCTGGGCCGTGCCAATGTGGTTCAGGAGGGCAAGGATATTACCATAGTTTCCTGCGGACTGCTGGTCCGCAAGTGTGTTGATGCGGCGGCAGTGTTGGCGGCGCAGGGTATCTCCTGCGAGATCATCGACCTGCGTACCATTGTGCCGTTGGATATTGAAACGGTTGTCACCAGCGTCAACAAGACCGGGCGGGTACTTATCGTCGACGAAGCATGGTCGATGTACGGTGTCGGCGGGGAAATTTCCGCTTCGATCATGGAACATGCTTTTGACTCGCTGGATGCGCCGGTCGGCAGACTCCACACCGAACGGGTGTCTTTCCCTTTCAGTCCGTCGCTGGAAAACGCGGTTGCGGTTACGGTTGAAAAGATTGTGGATGCGGTAAAATCAGTTCGTTCCGGGATTGCCCCGCGAACGTTGCTGCCGTCGGTGGACACTCCATCTCCGGTAATTGCCGTCCCGATACGGACGGGCGTTGCCACGCCTGCTCCAATGGCTGTTCCTCCGGTTCAGGCTCCCGCGGTTGCCGTTATGCACGCGCCTCTTCCGAAAACATCCGTGTTGCCCGGTGAGATTCCGATTCAGGTTCCGAATATGGATTTGACGGTTGAAGAGGTGATGGTGGCACGGTGGATTAAGAAGGAGGGCGATGAGGTAAAAGAAGGTGAGGTTGTCGTTGAAGTGGAGAGCAGCAAGGCTATGATTGAGATCGAAGCTCCCGCCTCCGGGACAATTTCCAGGATATTACAGCCGGAAAACGCGATTGTTCCGTTGGGGCAGTCCCTCGGCATGATAATGGAGAAATGACCATGGCCGGTAATACACCAACGAAGGGAAAAATAAAAGTGTCACCGCGAGCCAAACGGTTTGCGGCGGATTATCTGGTTGATCTTTCCAGAATACCCGGTTCCGGCGGGCTGGATGGACGGATAACCGAAGACGACGTTCGGCGTTATCTGGACGTCATCGGCTATTTTTCGCGAAAAATAACTCCAACCGCATTGAATCTTGCCCGGCAGGAAAAACTGGATATGTTCGATTTGACCGGCTCCGGAGAAGGAGGAAGGATTACTCTGTCCGATGTTCAGGATGTCGCTTCTGAGCGGCCGTTGGAAATGTCATCCATGCGTAAGACCATTGCACAGCGGCTAGTTCTTTCCAAACAGACCATCCCGCACTTTTATGTTACTGTCGGGGTGGAAATGGATATGATAATGGCACTGCGGCGGCGACTTCGGGATGAAGGAGTAAACTATAGCCTCAATGTGTTTATCCTGAAAGCCGCAGCGATGGCTTTGCGGTCGTTCCCCTTGGTCAACGCGGTGACCGACGGTCGGTCCATTCGCCGCAGGAGTAAGGTCAATATCGGCATGGCGGTCAGCGTTGACAATGGACTTTTAGTTCCGGTTATCCGTAATGCTGACTGCAAGGCGCTCGACGAGATACACGCTGAGGCTGCCGAGTTGGCAGAAAAGGCACGTATGGGAAGAATTGCCCCAGATGAAATGCGGGACGGGACATTTACCGTTTCCAACATGGGCATGATGAAAGTCGAATCTTTTGGTGCGATCATCAATTCCGGAGAGGGGGCGATTCTTGCGGTGGGATCGGTAATTCCCAGCCCGGTTGTCTGTGATGGGATGATCGTGGTAAGGGAGATGATGAAAATAACCATGAGTGCCGACCATCGACTGATTGACGGTTCCATGGCGGCGGCTTTTGTGAATCAGGTCAAGGACAATCTGGAGTGTGCCGATTTCTGGAACTGTTTTATTTGAGTATTGGTGTTTTTTTATTGGCTTTTCGGACCCGCAATCTGAAAAGATATGGTTCTGTCCGGATAGTACCGGGCAGAACCTTGTTACTAGATGATGGCGTGGTATTTAATCATAAATTATTGTGTAAGGAGCTGGGAATATGGCAGATAATGTTATGGTTGATTATGAGATTCTTAAATCATTTTGTGTTGAGGTGTATCGAAAGTGTGGTATTACACCGGAGGATGCAGAACTTGCCGCTGCTGTTTTGACGTCAGCGGATTTGCGCGGCATTGCCTCGCATGGCGTGGCCCGCTTGCGGCGTTATGTCAATGGATTGAAGACCGGGTTGATGCTCCCGGATGCGGAAAGCCGCATCCTCCGGGAAACCGGTTCGACATTGGTGGTCGATGCTGCCGGCGGCATGGGTGCACCGATAAGTGTCCGGACCATGGCGCAGATTATCGACAAAGCTGAAACTAATGGTGCGGCCTTCGGGTGCGTCTGTAACTCAAATCATTTTGGCATTGCCGGTTTCTATGCCCAGATGGCGGCGGAAAATGACATGATAGGTATCGCAATGACCAATACTGCCGCTCTTGGGGTTCCTACTTTTGGAAGGCATGTCATGTTTGGTACCAACCCGCTGGCGTTTTGTGCTCCTGCCGGAGAGGAGAAATCGTTTCTTCTGGACATGTCCACAACGGTGGTTTCCCGCGGCAAGATTGAAGTTTACGCTGCCTGCGGTAAAGCACTGCCGCACAACTGGGCCGTTGATCGCAGCGGCAGATCGGCAACCGATGCCGGAAAGATTCTTGACGATATGTTCCATCGTTATGGCGGGGGTATTCTGCCGTTGGGCGGAGAGGGGGAACTCTTCGGGGGATATAAGGGCTACGGCCTTGCGGTGATGGTGGATATACTCTGCGCTGTTCTCTGTGGCGCTCCGTTTGGCCCGGATATCTGCGATACTGAGTTTTCCTCTGCACGGGTAAGTCACTTTTTCGGGGCGATCAAAATAGATAGTTTTCGGTCTCCCGGCGAGTTTCGTAAGGATATGGATAAGATGCTCAGGCAACTTCGTGATTCCGAACCGGCAGATGGGTGCGAACGCGTCTATGTGGCCGGACAGAAGGAGTATGAAAACGAAGAACGCAACCGGAGATGCGGCGTTCCGCTTGCTCTTACCACCTATGACAATCTTTTGAGTATTGCCGCGGAATATCAGCTGGCTCCTATGCCGATATTGAATATTTGAAGATTAATCGAGGAGTATAGATGATTATGGATGAGAAACAGAAATTTGAGACGGAGAGCTTGGCGTACCACGAACTGGCTCCGGCCGGAAAACTGGGAATACGTTTCAGCAAACCCTGTGACACGCAGGCTGACCTGGCCAAGGCCTACACTCCCGGCGTGGCTGTGCCTTGCCTTAAGATCAAGGAAGATCCGAGCAACAGCTGGCGTTATACCGGTCGCGCCAATACCGTAGCCGTGGTCAGTGATGGAACCGCAGTACTGGGCCTCGGTAATATCGGACCCGAAGCCGGAATGCCGGTAATGGAAGGTAAGGCTGTTCTATTTAAACGTTACGCTGATATCGACACTATTCCGCTGTGCCTCGGAAAAGTTTTCGGGCCGGACGGTCGAACCGATGCTGGGTTGTTGATCGAGACCGTCGAGCGGCTCGAACCTTCTTTCGGTGGCATCAATCTTGAAGATATTGCTGCACCGGCATGTTTCGAGGTTGAGCAGACATTAAAAAAGACGATGGGGATTCCTGTTTTTCATGATGACCAGCACGGTACTGCAATAATTTCGCTGGCCGGACTGCTCAACGCTCTGAAACTGACCGGGAAAAAGATTAATGATGTTCGTTTTGTAGTCAATGGCGCTGGAGCCGCGGGTATTGCCTGTGCGGAGTTTTACATCAAGGCAGGGGCTGACCGAAAGAAATTTCTGATGTGTGATTCGCAAGGCGTCATCCATTCCGGTCGGAAAAATCTCAACCCGGAGAAGATGCGTTTTGCCGCCAATACCTCCGCCAGGACTCTGGCCGATGCGATGGTTGGCGCAGACGTTTTCCTTGGCGTTTCGGTGGCAAACTGTGTTACCGCTGGAATGGTCAAGTCGATGGCCGGTAACGCTATTATCTTTGCCATGGCCAATCCAGTACCAGAGATATTTCCTCATGATGCACTGGATGCCGGAGCTGCGGTTGTCGGTACCGGCAGAACCGATTTTCCTAATCAGATTAACAATGTCCTCGGGTTTCCCGGTATTTTCCGGGGAGCACTTGATGTACGAGCCTCGGATATCAACGAAGAGATGAAGCTGGCGGCTTCGCGCGCCCTGGCAGAGCTTATCAATGAACCGATTCCAGATACAGTACGCGAAAAATTGGCCAGTGCCTATCCGCAGGATGCCGCCAGAGGGTTGTTTGAAGGAGAGGTCTTGCTGAAACGGGAACTGATAATTCCCAAGCCTTTCGATCCGCGGGTTGTTCCCCGGGTGGCGCGATATGTTGCTGAGGCAGCGATGAAAACAGGGGTTGCCCAACTACCTGTCGATGATCTTGCAGCATATGAACAAAAACTTATACAACGCCTGGCGATTGCCGGGCGTTGAAATCTTGTCGCTTCTCAAACCGCCGGTAAAACGCTGGATATATGAAAGCGTTTTACCGGTATTTTTTTGGATCGATGTCCAGTTTGATGATCTTGTAATGGATGACACGCTGAGTTGAATTGAGCAATTTAGCCGCAGCGGCGACATTGCCGCGTTTCATCTTGAGCGCTTCGATAATAAGTTCTTTTTCGTATGAGGCAACCATTACCGCCAGATCGGTATGCTTTTCCAGCGTTACGGCCGCGGTGTTGGTCGCCTGACCGGTCTGCAACGACGGCGGCAGGTTATAACCATGGATAACCCCGTCCGAAGCCGTGAGCACGGCGCGTTCTATACAGTTTTCCAGTTCGCGCACATTGCCGGGCCAATGATATGACATCATCATATTGATGGCGGGAGTAGAGATACGCTTGATCTGCTTATTGTAAATTTTACTGTAGTTTTCGAGGAAATGCTCAGCCAGCAACATGATGTCGGACTTGCGGTCCTTCAGGTCGGGCATATGAATGGGAAACACGTTCAGGCGGTAGAACAGGTCTTCACGGTACATGCTCTTGCTCATCAGTGATTCGAGATTGCGGCTGGTGGCGGCAATAATACGTACGTCTACCGTGAGTGATTCGTTGTTACCTACACGTTCAAAAGTCTTTTCCTGCAGGAATCGCAACAGTTTGACCTGTACCGGCAAACTTAAATCACCGATTTCATCCAGGAATAACGTTCCGGTATGAGCCGCTTCAACACGGCCCAGGCGGCGGTTGGTGGCTCCGGTGAAGGAGCCCTTTTCGTGGCCGAACAATTCGCTTTCGATCAGATTTTCGGGCAGAGCGGCGCAATTGACGGCAATAAAGGGTTTGTCGCGGCGGGGACTGGCCTGATGAATGGCGCGGGCTACGAGCTCTTTTCCTGTCCCTGAGCTGCCGCGTATCAGAACGGTGGCGGAGCTTTCGGCTACTTGTGAAATCATGGAGTAGATCGTCCGCATGCTGCTGCAGTTGCCGACGATGTTACTGGGACTGAAATTTCGGTCGAGTTCGCTTTTCAGGCGGCGGTTTTCTTCCAGGAGCTTTTCTTTTTCGGCGTTATCCATGAAGATAACGGCGACGGCATCCGCCAGAATATTGGAGACGGTTTCGAGCAGATAGAGGTCGCGTTCCAAGTCAATACCTGGAGTAACCTGGCGGTCGATGCTGAGGGTGCCGATGACCTCTTCCTCGTGGACGATGGGTACGCATATAAACGCAAGAACCCCTTTGTTGAACGCGCGGGCCTTGGTCCGGTCAAGAAATTCCGGCTCGTGTGAAATGTCGGGGATAACCCGGGGCTTGCCTGATTGCGCAACCTTGCCGGTAATACCTTCACCGAGGCGATAGACGCCGCGTTTCATTTCTACGTCCGAGAGACCATGGGATGCTTCGATATAGAGGTTTTCGCCCTTTTTCAGCGTGAAGGTACCGCGCTCCAGACCCATTTCCCGATAGAGGATATCAAGAACCTCTTTCATCAGGTTGGAGACGTTGCGCTGATGAACAACCACATGGCTGATCTGGTTAAGTACCGCCATTTCAATGTTTTTGTAATAACCGCCCATAATGCTTTAGTCGTCTCTTTTCCGTTTTTGCTGTTAAAGTGACGGAGCTGTCGGCGTACCCATGACAGGTACGCCGGACAGACACTTGACTACTGATTAGTAGACGAACAACAATTCACCGTATTTGGGCATCGGCCATACACGGTCATCGACGATCTGTTCGAGCTGATCGACGGCCTTGCGCAGTTCACCCTGTGCGGCAATGCACTTGGCTGAATCAACAGCGGCAACGCCGGCTTCCAGCGCGGTGACGGCATCTTCAGCGGCCTTAAGCAGGCTGCCGATCTTTTCGATGATGGCAATCTGGGAAGCAACCCCGGCGGTAACCTTGATCTGCTGCAGCTTGGCGACGTTATCAACCAGCTTGCTCTGGTATTCAACAGCAGCCGGAATGATCATGGTCTTAGCCATGTTCAATGCGGTTTCCGCTTCGATCTTGGTCACGGTCTTGTAATTTTCTTCGAAGATTTCAAGACGGGATTTTACTTCGGTATCGCTGAATACACCATATTTCTTGAACATGGCGATATTTTCCGGCATTGCCCATCTTTCCAACGCTTCGGGAGTGTTGTGCAGATTGAACATCTTACGCTTGGCAGCTTCATCGTGCCACTCTTTGCTGTAATTGTTGCCATTGAAAATAATGCGCTTGTGCTTCTTGATGATGTCGGTCAGGATGGACTGCAGGCCGGTATTGAAATCCTTCTTGTTCAGATTTTCCAGCTGGCTGGAGATTTCGTCCATGGCTTCGGCAACGATGGTGTTGAGCACAATGTTCGGACCGGCGCAGTTCTGGCTGGAGCCTACGGCGCGGAATTCGAACTTGTTGCCGGTGAATGCAAACGGGCTGGTACGGTTACGGTCGGTGGCGTCTTTCGGCAGTACCGGGAGGGTATCGGCGCCGATATTCATGAAGCCGCCTTTCTTGGCAGACTTGGCCGGACCTTTTTCCAGCTGTTCGATGATGTCGGCCAGCTGTTCGCCCAGATATACAGAGATGATTGCCGGCGGGGCTTCGTTGGCGCCCAGGCGATGGTCGTTGCCTGCGGTGGCAACCGCGACGCGCAACAGGTCGGCATGAGAGTCAACCGCCTTGATGATCGCACAGAGGGTGGTCAGGAAAATCGCATTCTGATGCGGATCGCTGCCCGGTTCGAGCAGGTTCTTACCGGCGCCGCTGAGCGACCAGTTATTGTGCTTGCCGGAACCGTTGACACCGGCAAACGGCTTTTCGTGCAGCAGGCAGGCGAAACCGTGACGGTCGGCTACCAGGCGCAACGTTTCCATGATCATCATATTGTGGTCGACCGCCAGGTTCAGCTCTTCGAACAGCGGAGCGATTTCGAACTGAGCCGGGGCTACTTCGTTGTGACGGGTCTTGGCCGGAATGCCCAGACGCCACAGTTCCTGATCAACTTCGCTCATGAAGGCCAGAACGCGCGGTTTGATCGAACCGAAATAGTGGTCTTCCAGCTGCTGGTGCTTGGCCGGAACTTTACCGAAAAGGGTGCGGCCGCACTGGATCAGGTCGGGACGGGCAAGATAAAAATTCTTGTCGACCAGGAAATATTCCTGTTCGATACCCAGAGTGGTATAGGGACGGCTGGTGCATTTCTCGCCAAAGCAAGCCAGGAGACGTTCGGCTTGTTTGCTGATGGCCTGGATCGAACGCAGCAGCGGGGTTTTCTTGTCGAGCGCTTCGCCGGTATAGGAGCAGAACGCGGTCGGGATACAGAGAGTGGCGCCGTTTTCATCGCGCTTGATGAATGCCGGGCTGGTCGGGTCCCAGGCGGTATAGCCACGGGCTTCAAAAGTGGCGCGGAGACCGCCGGACGGGAAGCTGGAGGCATCCGGTTCGCCCTGGATCAGGCTCTTGCCGGAGAAACACAGGCTGACGCTGCCGTCGTTTTCCGGTTCAATAAAAGCATCGTGCTTTTCAGCGGTAGTACCGGTAAGCGGCTGGAACCAATGGGTGTAGTGGGTGGCGCCTTTGCTGATAGCCCAGCGCTTCATGGCGTTGGCGACATCGTCGGCGATTTTCGAATCAAGGCTTTCACCGTTCATGATGGTCGAGAGCAGCTTCTTGTATACCGGCTTGGGCAGATAATCTTTCATAATTTTCAGATTGAAGACATCTTCACCATAGATGGCCGATACATCACAATTTTTTACAGCCTTACTGCTGACAGTTCTCCCGGCGACGCTGTTGATCGCCTTAAGACGCAAACTATTGCTCATTTTTACCTCCAAAACCTTTTGGTTAAGAACACTAATACCGAAAAATATAATGGCGCATATGATTAGCAATATCCGTGCCATGTGGGGTGATGGTTATGTAACTATTTTGTAATAAACAAGGTATGCGTATCGCTCTTTTGTTATTACTTGTACCTTGTTTACAAAATTGTAAAATGATGTAAAAATGCACTTACAAAAAAGTAACAAGTTGCAAAAAGCATACATATTTGTAATAAATATATATTGTGAGCAGAAACTTTCATCCGTTGATTGTGAAAAAAAAGTAAAAAAAGATTGTGATAACTACATTCGTGTCAATCTCTGCCGCGTCGGAACAAATGCAACAGTATTCCGGCGGAGGTGAGCATCAAGGTTAAGAAAATCAACAGCCCCAGAGTGGCATTGGCGGCAATATGGGTTGGTCGGTATACAACGTAATACTCTTGACGCAACCAGGTGAACATAATGATAAAGGCGATGCCGCTGGCCGCGATAATAAAGGCGGATGACTGCATGAAAATAATACGCCGGGGCGGCGAATGCGGCAGGCGAGGTGTTATGCGGTACCATTTCGCAGCTGCGAGAAAAAGCAGTATAAGTCCTGTCAGTGAGAGCATCGCAAATGACAGTTCCCAGCAGTGTAATGGTGTATTGGGTATACGGGTGGGCAGCCACGGGCAAATCTTTATACCCCAACCGGTGTCGTGGCTGAAAGCGTCAAGCAGAAAATGTGTAGCTGTGCCGATAAAAAGCGACAACAGTATGTTGCTCCATCCGGGTTGCTTCTGGTCTCGGCGATTGACAATATTGTACATTATCCGGTCCCTGATCGCATCGGGCATGCAGTCAATCATTACCGTTTTCCATAAACGGAGGTATGCAACATAAAACAACAAGCCGACAGGCAGGCAAAATAGAAATAATCCGGACAGGGAGTGTGAAAGGTTTTTTGAAAAACCGAACATCAGAATATACTCGAAATCCGGTGACATTGCGCCAATTGCCAGAGCGGTGAAGTTCAATCTGCTACGTAGAAACGGCAGTGCTGCCGCCGCGTGTGAAATGGTGAAGGGCATTTAACTCATCCTTGATTGTCAGGGTAGCTTTCGACTATCTCGTGAATCGCTCCGGTTGTGGCAAGGCGACTGGAAAAAAGATGGAATTTGCTGACCGTAAATGGTTTTATTGTCATGTTTTCAAATGCCTCCGTCAATCCCTTTAATATATCGCCGGAAGAACGATTTTTAAACCGTATCAGCGTAAGATGCGGAATGAAATCACGTTTTTCGGTTACCGGCACTATGGTTGATAGAGATGCGTCGGTCTGTTCTTTTAATGAACGCAGTTCCGGCGAGTCCTGCAATCCTGCCCAGAAGACCTGAGGATGGCGTACAGAGGGAAATATGCCGCAACCGTCAAATTTCAGCGTGAACTCGGGCATATGAATGCCTTGCAAAGCCGATCTTATTTCTGGAAGCCGGGCGTCGTCGATCTCACCAATAAATCTGATGGTAAGATGGAATTGTTCCGGCCTGATCCAGTTTAAGTGGGCAAAACGGACATCCGTGCATAAAATATCCCTCTTGATCCGATCCGGAATATCGATGGCGGTAAAAAGCCTCATGGTTGCAACGGGGGCGCGGCGTTCGATTCGAACTCTGCTTTGATTTCCGGTTTGACCAGCAGAATGATGGTAAAAATGCCCAGCGCCGTTCCCAATGGAAACGAGGAACAGGACAACCCCGACATTACCATGCAGAATATGAAGTGGCGGCGATTATTAATGCATCGACCTGTATAAATCAGGCAAATGCCGATTGCCGCAATCAACAGCATGGCTGTTGCTCCGATAACGATCAACAAAACTCCGAGGAAAGCCGGGGGCGGAGAAGACGTTGTTTCCATCTTGCCGCAGAGACTCATTATTCCCAGAGAAATATGGACCAGCGGTAACAGGCTGAACAGCATGGTAATACCGCCAAGAAAATAGTAGCTGATGGATATGATACGGAGATATGCGTTGTCTTTTTCGTTGCTCATTGGAATAAGTCCCCATTTTTTATGAAAATTATACACTTAATGGCGAATAATCAAGGCGGAAAGTAATTTCTTATCTTTCCGGCAGTTTGCGGGAGAAGTGTATGGCTGGAAGCATCATCAACGCCGATAAAATAAAAAGCAGGTTGTAAGAACCGCTCCAGGTCATCAGCTGCGCGCCGGAAAGTCCTGCAATAATTATCGGCGGAGCCATGGCGATAGCGATAAACGAAGTCCCTTTGGCGCGTAATCTTTTACCCGGCAGATTAAGCATCAGGGCCGCGGAGACGGAGTTCCAGACGTCTTTGGCAAATCCCAGAATAAAGAAAATGGTCAGTGCTGTAGTCAGGTTGCGGCAGAACAGGCACAGGACGAACATGGCGCAAAAAAGCCCCAGTGCGATGATCTGGCCGGAACGCCAGGAAAAACGATGTGTCCAGAAAGAGGTGAATATGTTACCCGCGATCGAACCGCAGACCACGGTCAGTGCGAAAATGCCAAGCCAGCTGTTGTCCAGCTCCAGAATCTGGCATATGCGTATGGGAATGTATGCCAGTCCGATGTATATGCCGCAATAGCAGGCGCGGATGATGATAAACAGCCGGATGTTTTGATGTGAGATTACTTCCCCGTAGCTGGAAGTAAAGTCACTTTCGGTGTTTTGAGCACTTTTGCGCTGCGATGGTTCCCGGACTTTGCCCAAAAACCATATCGAGCAGCTGGTCAGGATTCCCGCGCCCAGAAACAACAGCGCAAATCCTGTTTTGCCTGGGTAATGGCTCAAAATGGCCTTGACTATCAGTCCGATGAAGATACCGACAACGGCGGCCAGTCCAAAGCGGAACGCGAATAGGCGGGGTATATAACGTGTGGGAACGGTATTGGCGATGAACTGAAACCATGCCGGTGCGAGGATGCCGGTGAATATCCCGGCGATGAATATCCCGATGATGACACTCCAGACCAGAAGACTGCCGTCATTTAGCCACAAAAGCATTGGGACCAGGATGAAATATGGCAGACGTTGTCCGACGCAGTTGATTATAACGAATTTTTTCTTTTGCGGCAGTCTGTCGGCATATCCCGCCACCAGCATCGATGGCATGGCGCTGCCGAGGATCATCAGTGTCGGTGCCAGCGAGATCATCCATGGAGCGCCTCCCAATGATTCTACTATTTTGGGCATGATTGTCTCATAGGCGATAAAGCATATTCCGGAAAGGTAGAATACTCCTTCCCAGACGTGCAGCCAGTAGTTGTTCATGGATGGGCGGTTCATATTGCAGATCCGGACTTTAGGTCTTTGGCGGTTTGTTCCTTACACCTCGGCGCGTTCCACCTGGCTTTGTTCGCGCAGGAGGTTGCGCCGGATTTTACCGGAAATTGTTTTGGGGAGACTATCGGTAAAATCGATGATCCGCGGATACTTATAGGGTGCGGTCAGGTTTTTTACCGTGTTCTGGATCTCTTCCTTCAGTTTCTCGCTGGGGATAAAGCCGTTATTGAGTACTACATAGGCTTTGATAACCGCGCCACGGATTTCGTCTGGTACTCCGATAACTGCCGTTTCCTTGACCGCCGGGTGCTCCATGATGGCATTTTCAACTTCCAGCGGCCCGATCCGGTAGCCTGAACTCTTGATAACGTCGTCGGAACGCCCGACATACCAGAAATAACCGTCTTCATCGCAGAACGCCTTGTCGCCGGTATAGTAATAATCTCCGATGAACACTTCACTGTTCAGGCTTTCGTGCCCGAGATAACGCTCGAACATGCCGACGGGACGGGGATTCATGCGGACGGCGATCCGTCCGACCGCATGCGGTTCGGACGGCTCTCCATTGTCGTTATGGATTTCCACCTGCCAGCCCGGGGATGGTCTGCCCATGGCTCCGGCTTTATATTCCATGTTCGGGAAGGTGGCGATCATCAACACGCTTTCGGTTTGGCCGTATCCTTCGTAGATCTTGTGTCCGGTGGCCTTTTGCCAGAGCCGGATGGTTTCCTTATTAATCGGCTCGCCGGCGCTGCAGCAGCGTTTCAAACTGCTGAAGTCATATCGGGTCAGGTCGTTCTGTACCAGCATGCGATAGACTGTCGGCGGGGCGCAGAATACGTTGATGCCATATTTGGGAATCAGCGGCAACAGTTCTTCGGCGTGAAATTTTCCTCTGATGTCATAGACAAAGACGGCGGCACCGAGCAGCCATTGACCGAAAAGTTTGCCCCAGGCGCATTTGGCCCAGCCGGTATCCGAGAGACTGAAATGCAGGTCGTTCTCGGCCAGATCATGCCAGAAGCGCGCGGTGACCTCGTGGCCTAGTGGGAGGGCGTGGCTATGGAGAACCATTTTTGGATCGACATTGTTGGTGCCGGAAGTAAAGTAGATGACCAGCGGGTCGGATGATTTTGTCCGGTATTGAGGCAGAAAAGTTTCTTTTTGCCGTTCCATTTCGCTCTGGTAGTCGATCCAGCCGGGGCGTGGTCCGTCGATAATGATGCGGTATTTCAGGCTTGGACATTCTGCAACGATGTCATCGATCTTACCGGCATTTTCCTGGTCGGTAATGATGCCGTCGAATTCTCCGGCGTGGATGCGATTTTTCAAGTCGTATTCTGTGAGCATGACGGGGGCTGGGCAGTGGAGCGCGCCGGTTTTGATGATGGCGACCGTGGCGATCCACCATTCGGGCACTCGTGGCAGGAGAAGAAGAATCCGGTTGAAAGGTTTGACTCCTGCCGCAGTCAGCAGATTGGCCATCCGGCTGGACTGCTTACTGATTTCGCCGAAGCTGAAAGTCTTGTCTTTTCCCTGCTGGTCGACCCATACCATCGCGCGTTTCTGCGGTTCGATGGAGGCCCATTTGTCAACAACATCGATCCCAAAGTTGAAAAACTCCGGTACATTGATCCTGAAACTATCGCAAGTCCGCTGGTAATCGGACATATTTCCATTCGGGTTCACTGCTCACTGTCCTTTTTTATTAATCTGATAAGATACCGCCGGTGGCTGATTTTGGCAATATGATTTCAAATAAATCGTTCCGATTTTTGTGTCCATTCAAGCAAAAACCGCGAACTGACAGGATAGTGAAAAACTATGCTTGCCCCGGTTTAAGGTATTTGCCTGCCATTTTCTTGAGGGCAAAGACCTGTTTGGGACTCAGTTTTCTGCCGTCGTCGAACTGCTTTTTCAATGACTCAAAAAAGCTCTTGTCGTCGTATACCCTTTTGCCTTTGCTGACCGGCGCGTTCCAGTTGGTGATCTGGCTCATGGCATTCATGATTCCGGTAATTTCCGGATCGGCAGGAGCTGAAGGAGTGGCTGGAGTCGCACCTTCGGCGGAATTTTCCGCGGTCTGGGCGCTAATCCCCAATATGGCGGCCAGATCGGTAAAGGTTGGTATCTGGCCACGATATTTCTCTGCGAATTTGACTATTACAGCCACTTGTTTGTCGGAAAGCTTCTTGCCACCGAGCGCCTGTTTTTTGAACGACTCGAAAAGTTTTTGGTCGTCATATGTTCTGCCGCGTCTGGTTTCCGGGGCGTCCCATTTGACATCGGAAAAAGCGCCGAAAAGTTTCTTGTATTCCTCTTCCTGATCGGAGGTTACGGCATTGTCGGACAACTTCTGCTGCAGCTCCATCACCTTGGCTGTCGCTTCTTCCAACTCTTCCGAAAAACCGGCCAGATCGGCGGTCTCGTTAAGAGCCGGCAGTTGAGCGCGGTAAGTCACGGCCAATCCGAGGATCGCCTGCCATTGCTTGGCGGTAATGGTTTTTTCCTTGTGGAACTGTTCTTCGACGGAATTGAAGAATTTGTGGTCGTCATATTTGCGGTTGCCGCGCTTTTCCGCTGGGTTCCATTTATTGATCAAATTGAGCAATTTCAGCATGGCTTCTATCTTGCCTTCCGATGGAGCACCGATATTTTTCGCGGCTTGAAGCCATTTGATGAATTCCTGATAGAAGTCGTTGAGCATGTCGGTCCAGCCCAGCTTGCCCTCTTCGATTTCGTCAAGGCGGGTTTCCATTTCCGCCGTAAAACCGACCTGGAAGAGGTCGGGCAGCGTGTGGACGAGGAAATCGTTGACCTTAAATCCTAATTCCGACGGGTGCAGTCGACCTTGTTCCTTCAACACGTAAAGCCGTTCCTGAATGGTGTTGACGATGGTGGCGTAGGTCGATGGACGGCCGATACCGTTGGACTCGAGCTCGCGAATCAGCGAAGCTTCAGAGAAGCGGGGTGGCGGTTCGGTAAATTTCTGCTCGTTGCGGATGTTCCGTATGTCACAGCGGTCGCCGGGGTGCAGGTTTCCGAGGATTTCAGGAGTGGCGTCGTCATTTTCCTCGTCACCGTTTTCATCGATCTTGTAGACCGCGAGAAAGCCGGGGAAGGTGGTGACGGTGGCGGTGGTACGGAACATATAGATATTTCGGTCGGAACCGGTGATCTCGATTTCCGCCGTGGTCTGCTGTTGTTGCGCCTGGGACATCTGGCTGGCTAGGAAACGCCGCCAGATCAGCGAATAAAGTTTGTATTGCGCGTCGTCGAGGAAGGGACGGGCCATATCCGGAGTCATAGTGACGTCGGTCGGGCGAATGGCTTCATGTGCTTCCTGAGCGCTGGATTTACTTTTGTAAAAATTGGGTTTTTCCGGTACGTAGGCCGCGCCGAAGTTGGTGGCGACGAAATGGCGGCAGGCATCCTGCGCTTCGCGTGCGATAGCTACGGAGTCGGTACGCATATAGGTAATCATACCGACGGGACCGCCGGCGCCAAGCTCGATACCTTCATAGAGGTCCTGGGCGATCCGCATGGTTCGGCTGGCGGAAAACCCCAACGAACTGCTGGCTGCCTGTTGCAGCGTACTGGTAATGAACGGCGGCGGCGCGTTGCGGCGTTTGGGCAGCGACTTCAGGTCGGCAACCCGGAATGGCGTGGCGGCTTCTTTGATTGCCGCCAACGCTCTGGCAGCGTCTTCGGCGTTATCAATGCTGAGTTTGTTGCCGTTGATCTTGGCCAGCTTCGATTCGATTATTTTATCTGCCGGAGCTTGTTCCGGGTGCAGATTGACGATGAAATTCCAATATTCCTGTGGTTCAAAAGCCTGAATTTCGCGTTCGCGTTCGACTACCAGGCGCAATGCGACGGACTGAACGCGGCCGGCGCTGATGCCTTTTTCGATCTGCGACCACAGCAGCGGGCTGATCTGGTAACCGACCAGACGGTCGAGAATGCGGCGGGCCTGTTGTGAATCAACGCGTCGGATATCCACCTGTCCGCTGTTTTGAAAAGCCTTGGCTATTGCGGTTTTCGTGATTTCGTGAAAGGTGACGCGGATGAAATCCGCTTTGGTGTGATCCTTAAGTATTTCCCGCAGATGCCAGGCAATGGCTTCCCCTTCGCGGTCGGGGTCGGGTGCCAGATAGATGTGATCGGCTTTCTTTGCCGCAGACTTTAATTGTTTGATGACATTGGCGCGGCTTTTGCTTTCCACATATTCCGGGGCAAAGTTGTTTTTTATGTCGACGCCGAACTTGTGCTCCGGCAGATCGCGGATATGGCCCATTGACGCAAGGATCTGATAATTGGCGCCGAGCATCTTGCTGATGGTCTTTGCCTTGGCCGGAGATTCCACGATAACTAAACTGTTTGCACCCATATTCGAAATAGCTCTCTATATTGTTTTGCGACGTCGCCTTTTCCAAAGTGTGTTATTTTGTCTTGTCATTGAGCAACTTTCAAGTCATGTGTGAAATTTTTTTTAAAAAAAGAACTGCCGATGTCGTCATAATATCACTGTTTAGCCGGATTGTGTGGGTCGGGGGTATTGACAGATAATTGATATTATGGTATAATACCACTATACCAATTTTAAAGGAGTTTTCATTATGGCGAATGTCATCTTGTCATTGGATATAGGAACGACCAAAATTGCGGCTATCGCCTACGATACGACGGTGCGCAAAACCGTTCTGGTCGTGTCGGCGGCCAATTCGTCGACGGTTTCCGGATTGCCCGGCGGTCGTCACGAACAGGAACCGGAACTTATACTGCAAACATGTCTAAGCTTACTGCGTCAGTTGATCAACTCAGGAGAGTTTAATTGGGAAGACGTCAGAACCATTGCCATTTCCGGGCAGATGCATGGCGTACTGCTGGTTGACGGCGCCGTGAAACCGTTGACTAACCTGATGACCTGGTGCGATCAGCGGGCGGCCGGATTGACTTCCGGAATTGATCGGAAGAGCTGGCCCGCGGAACGTACCGGGTGCTATCTGCATCCTGGTTATGGCGGGGCGACGCTGGCGGTGCTGGCTGCGGAGAAACGTATTTCGGCGGGGGCCAAGGCCTTGACCATTGCCGATTTTGTTGCCGCCGGACTGTGTGGCGTCATCGCCACCGAGCCGACCCACGCTGGCAGCTGGGGAATTATGAACGTGCATGAAAACTGCTGGGATCGCGAGATTGCCGAACGGCTGGGCATTCCGATGGACGTATTACCGGAGATCAAGCCGGGCATGAGCGAACTTGGTACGTTGAAAGTCGATCTGGGGTTGCCGAAAACGGTTACGGTACGTTCGCCGCTGGGCGACAATCAGGCCAGTTACATCGGCAGTTGCGGCATTGACGTCGAGGCGTTGTTGTTGAATCTTGGTACTGGCGGGCAGATTTCGTTGCCATGCCGGAGTTATACTTTTGTTCCTGAATTGGAAAACCGTCCGTTGCCGTTTGGCGGTTATCTGTTGGTGGGAGCGAGTCTCTGTGGCGGGCGTTCCTACGCACTGCTGAAGGATTTCTTCCGTAGTGCCGTGAGCGAGTTTACCGGCAAGGAACTTTCGGACCGCGAACTATACTCGGTCATGGACCGTCTGGCCGAGGAGGCTGCCGATTCGGTCAAGGTGGACACGCGCTTTGCCGGGACTAGGATGAATCCGGGTGTTCGGGGCCGGATCGAAAATATTGATGTGGAAAGCTTGACTCCGGCGGCGTTTTGTCGCGGTGTGACCCGCGGCATGGTCGACGAATTGATAGACATGATTCCTAAAGAGAATCTCAAGTCGCTGACCAAGGTATTGGTAAGCGGCAACGCGGTGCGCAAGAGTCCGTTGGCCAAACAGTTCATTACCGAGGCGTTGGGGGTGGCCTGCGAGCAGACCGATACCAGCGAGGAAGCTGCAGCCGGGGCAGCCATGGCTGCGGCAAAGGCGGGCGGCTGGCTATGAAAATCTTCGCGCGGGGCTGGAGCCATGGGTTTGACGGTCCGGGACGGCGGCTGGTCTACTACCTGAAGGGTTGTAACTTCCGTTGTCTCTGGTGCGGCAACCCGGAAAGCATCGCATTCGAACCGGAAATCATGTTTTATCCGGAGAAAAGCGAGTTCGCAACACAATGTTGTCCCCATGGCGCAGTATGCGGTAATGTGCTGGAACGTGAGAAGTGCGCGCAATGCTGCGAGCGTTCCTGCGTGAATCTGTGGCGCGATCGTGCTTTCGAGCTGGCAGGAAAGGAAATTTCCACTGTGGAAATCGTTGCCGAGGCGGAGTCGCGGCGGGCGATGTTCGGGGGTGACGGCGGCGTTACCTTCAGCGGGGGCGAACCTACCATGCAGATGGACGAGCTGCTGGACGTTGTCGATGCTCTGCGTGGGCGAGGCATTAATTTGGTGCTGGAAAACAATGCGTCGTCGCCGCGATTCCGAGATTTGTTAGGTCGGTTCGACCTGTTGATCTGCGACTTGAAATGTGTGACGGCGGAACTGCACCGCCGGATTGTCGGTGCCGATAACCGGCAGGTATTGGAAAATCTGCGGGCAGCGGTAAATGCCGGTGAAAACCTGGTTATCCGTATCCCGTTGATTCGGGAATTGAATTTTACTGCGGAGGAGCAGGAACGTTTTGTGGCGTTTCTTGCGGAGATACGGCCGCCGCGCGTCGAACTGCTCCGGCTGCATCAGCTGGGATTGCCGAAGTATGAGGCGTTGGGTCAGAGTTGTCCGGCCGAGCAGTTCAATCCGCCGGACGACGAAGAATTGGAAAAGTTTCGTCA
Source organism: Lentisphaerota bacterium (assembly GCA_003246475.1). Taxonomy (GTDB): domain Bacteria; phylum Verrucomicrobiota; class Lentisphaeria; order Victivallales; family SZUA-371; genus SZUA-371. The sequence continues at coordinate 4,932 of QKAL01000202.1, read as the reverse complement.
AAGACTTGAGACTTATAAGATAAACGTTGAAAGCATCAACTGAAGGATTATGCATCATGAATGACTGGATTAAGAATCTCTCTGAAAGCGTGGAAACGCTGCGGCGTTTCAAGCGCAGCCAGAAAACCGTCAACACCTGGTTTTATGTTCAGGAAATAAAAATGAACGAACGTGAGGCTATGCTCAAGGCCGGTATGGAGACCGAAACGGCCTTCGGCCAGGCGGAATTGCTGTGCCGCATGGCTGAAAAGATGCCGCTGTCGCTGCCCGACGGCAGTGCTGCTGCTGGTACTCAGGACGTGGCCTTTTCCCCCTCCTATGCATTAATCAACCCGACGTTCAAGGTTGAGGAATTCGCCGGTTACTGTGATCCCTGCGCCTGTTATAACGATGTGTCTATTGAAGGCGATATCACCAAAGACCGGGTCGAAGCTGTTCGCAAATATTGGGAAAATACCTCTTATGTCAAGAAACTTTATGATGTTTACGGACGTTTCTGCCAGTATACCGGGGAAGTTGCCTTTTTCATGGAACCGGTTACCGGGCATACCATTCCGGACATCCGTCCGTTCCTGAAGGAAGGCGTGACGGCAATGCGCGAAAAGGCGTTGGCTTCCGGTACCGAGTACGGTAAGGCGATGGCCCGCAGCCTGGATGCTGTACTGATTCTAGCCCGTCGTTACCGTCAGTTGGCGTTGGATAATGTGGCGATAAGCTGCGATTCGCTGGAAATAGCCCGTCTGAATAAGATTGCCGAAGTTCTAGCGAAAGTTCCCGTTGCCGGGGCACAGAATCTGCATGAGGCCGTACAGTCCTACATTTTGTTGTGGCAGGTCATGGTATTGGAGCAGGCCCCCAATCCCTACGCTTTTTCCGCCGGTAACATAGACCGTATTTTCGCGCCTTATCGTAAGGATGCCGATTTTGAGGAAGCCGTGGCGCTGATTCGTCACCTGTTGTGCTTCTATCAGGTCGGAAACCGTTGCTGGGCGATTTCCCAGAACATCATGGCCGGAGGCCGCGATGAATTTGGCAATGACCTGACCAACGAAATGACCGAACCGGTATTGGAAGCCTTCTTCCGCAGTAACGACCCGCAACCGGCGATGTCGGTGAAGATTCATGCCGGAACTCCGGAAAAGATCTATCATAACATTGGCCGCTTTTTCTTTACTCCCGGACATTCGACCCCGTCGCTGTTTAACGACGACTCAGTACTGCCGTTGTTGGCGCGTCAGGGCGTGTCTTCCGCCGATTTGGCGGATTATTCCATTGCCGGGTGCCAGGAACCCTTGATCATGGGTAAGGCGTCACTAAATACGACTAATACCTGGCTGAATATCGGCAAGGTACTGGAACTGGCGTTGAACGACGGTAAGTCGACCATAACCGGCAAGCAGGTCGGGCCAGATTGGAAATCGCTTGGTTTCAAGGATATCAATGATGTTTATGCCAACGCTGAAACTGCGTTTTTCCGCACTCTCGACGCGCTGTTGCCGGAGATGGAGGCCGCCGGTAATGCCTGTACCGCACTCCTTGGACAGGAAAAACCGGTCCCGTTTTCTTCTTCGCTAATGGACAGCTTCACCAGCTTCCGCGATATGCGCGACCCGGAAAACCCCGGCGTCCGCTATAACGGCAGCGGCTGCCTGATCCATGGATTGAGTGTCGTCGCCGATTCCTTGACTGCCCTGAAGGCCGCTCTGAAACAGTGGCCCGCGGAAAAGATACGCGCCGCTTTGGCGACCGATTTCAAGGAAGAAGCCAGAATGCAGGAATTTTTGTCTGCCCAACCCAAATACGCTAATAACGACTCTCTGGCTGACGAAATTGCGGTCCGGATCGCTACCGAAGTTTGCAGGAAGGTCAGCGCGTTGCACAACCCGGCCGGACAACCTTTCCTAGCCGACTGGTCGACGCCGAGTACGCATTTGCTCTACGGTTATTGGGTCGGTGCGACGCCGGACGGCCGCAAGGCCCGGACGATGCTCGGCTACGGTATCGACCCGCGCCCGGAAGCCTCGCGCAGCGAACTGCCGGAACGTTTCCTGGCGTTCCGCAAACTGCCTTTCCACATGATGACCGGCGGTTATGCGTCGCACATTGGCATTTGCCCGGTGGATGCGGAATTTCAGCTGCCGCTGGAAAAGAAGGCGTTGTGGATGCGCGACCGGATCATCAAACCGTTGTTCCGTCTCGGTGAAAACGTACCGGAAGCGCCCTATTACGTTTATTTCAACATTGACACTGCCGATCATTTGCGTGCTGTTTTGAAATTTCCGGATGAATTAGCGCCGAGCGGGGTATATATTATGCGCATTCATGGAACGTTCGTAAATTTCCTGGACCTGTCGCCGGCGATTCAGGAAGATATAATTAAGCGTCTGGAAGCAGGAGGCCACGCGGCATGACCCATATCAATAAGACCGATTCGATCAGGACGACGATCTTTAAAGCCATTCTTAACGGCGATTACGCGCCAGGTGACAAATTGCCCACTGAACGCGAGATGGCCGAGCTTACCGGCTCCTGCCGGGTGACTGTCCGCCGCGCTTACGAGCAACTCGAATCGGCTCGCATTCTGCACCGCGAACAGGGACGTGGAACCTTTGTTTCGTCCCACTCCGGGGGCAACCCAGAAGCTTGCGGTCAGATTGCGCTGTTGACCAACGTGAGCGACCGGTTTGCGCTGGAATTTATCCGTGCGCTGGAACGGGAACTCATTGATGCCGACATGTTGCTGATATTGCGTCTGACCGATGAAATACCGGAAAAAGAGGAGGCCGCAGCCATCGACCTGGTCGGCAAGGGTGTTACCAATCTGATTATCTGGCCCAGCGGCCAGACTTTTCCGGAAAACACCTTTGCCCGACTTCGGGTCCTGGGCGCCAACATGGTCTTTTTTGACCGCATGCTGCCCGGCGGCTATGCCGATTACATCGGGTTGGACAACGATGACGCCATGGCGCAGTTGTTCCAATATGCCGATGGAAAAGGCCTCCGTAATCCGGTATTTGTTACGCATTCAGATTTGAAGGCCGACAGCAACATCATGCGGGAGAAGGCATTTATCAGGAACTGCCAGTCTCGCGGCCTGTCCGGCAAGGTCATCGCCGTGCCGCAGCGGAGTTCCTTTTCTGCTCGTCCGGTGGAGATTGATGGTGATGCGACTGTGTTTTGCGTAAATGACGATATGGCGTTGAGGCTGTTGCCGTTCTGTCCGAACCAGCTTCTGCTGGGGATCGACGGACTGACGGACCGGATCGTGTCCGTCAAACATCCGATGGCGGAAATGGCTCGCGCCTCGGTTGCGTCGCTGCTCAATCAGCAGCGCAAAGGTATCCGCTGGAAAGCGGCACGCAACTTTTTCAAAGGGGAAATTACCAATGTTTGATATGAATATGTTGAAGAAACCTTTATTTTTCGCATCCAATAGAGTATGGCGGTGTTATCTGGGCGGGAAATTGCTGGATCAGTTTATTGGCAACGACAATGCGGTTGACGCCAATTTTCCGGAAGACTGGCTGGCTTCGGTGACTCGCGCCGACAACGGCGAACAGCAGCAGTTGCCGGATGAAGGATTGTCGCTGATTAGGGGCACGAAAACGCTTTTTGCTGATCTTCTGAAAAATTTTCCGACGGAAGCGCTCGGACCAGACAATGCAGACGGGCTAGGCGTTTTGTGCAAGTTTCTGGATTCGGCGATCCGTTTGCCGATTCAATGCCATCCCGACCGGGAGTTTTCCCGCAAACACTTTAACTGCGAGCATGGCAAGACCGAATCATGGCTGATCCTTTCGACCCGCGAGATCAACGGCGAACCCCCGTATATTCTGTTGGGGTTTAAACCTGAAGTTACGCCCGAGCAGTTCCGCCGCGCAGTCATGGCGCAGGATATTCCGGCAATGATGGCATGTTTGCATAAATTTCCGGTTCTCCCAGGGGAAGTCTATTTTATTCCCGGTCGGATACCGCATGCCATCGGGCCCGGTTTGATGCTGTTGGAAGTTCAGGAACCTACCGACCTGGTAATCCAGCCTGAACGCCAGATAGAAAAGATCACCCTGACTGAACAGCAGATGTGGGCAGGGCTTGAACATGATACCGCGTTTTCATGTTTCGATTATTGCGGTCAGACACCGGAAGAGTTGTTGGTTCGCCTGAAACTGTGTCCGAAGCTGAGCCTGTGTGGCAAATCTTCCCGGTTGGAGAGCCTCATTGGTTCGGTCCATACTGATTGTTTTACTGTGGACCGGCTTACGGTTCAGGGCGAACATGACCTTGAGCTGGATGCTCCATGGTATCTGGGCATAGTTACCTCGGGGCAGGGGATGGTCTGCGGGATCGACGAACAGCCATTGCGTCGAGGTGACAGCTTCTTCGTTTCGCATCAGATTTCTTCGTTATCATATAAGAACACCGGTACGGCTTCGTTGGAAATCCATCTGATCAGCCGCGGTAAAAAATAGGAATCGAATATGATTATAAACCTTGAGCAGGGAGATTACTCCGCCGCAGTAGATACTACAGGCGCGGAGTTGAAGTCTTTTCGCGATAAGCGTCGTGGCGATGAAATGGTCTGGCAGGCCGATGCCGACGTCTGGAATGGCAGTGCGCCGATTCTGTTTCCGGTGATCGGCCGTATGAAAGACGGTGGTTACCGCTGGAATGGACAGAAATGGGAAATGCCAAAGCACGGTCTGGTACGTAAACAACACTGGGCCGTTGTCAGGCAGTCAGTCGCTTCGGTGACTTTGCGTACGTCCGACAACGATTTTACCCGGCGTTATTATCCTGCTGCATTTACTTTTGACGCAACTTTTGCCATTGACGATGGCACGCTCAAGGTTACCTATAACATTACCAACAACGGCAATGACGTGATGCTGTTTTCCGTGGGGTCTCACCCGGGTATCAGTCTGCCGATGAATG
>QKAL01000065.1 GCA_003246475.1 Lentisphaerota bacterium | reverse complement strand
TGCGTTTGGCGGTCATCGCGGAAAGCGATTTCGTCAAGATGGAACGCGCGCAGATCCGGAAATGTTTCGAACTCAACGATTTTGCCGACAAGGAGGAACGTGAGGCACTGGTCAAAAAGTTGATGGCATTCGCGGTATGCCCGAGCTCAACCGGCCGCCCGTCGGTCGAAGCGCCTCTGCATGAACTCATTCCATACACCTATGTAGTACATCTCCATCCCGCGTTGGTCAACGGCATGACCTGCGGCAAAAACGGCAAAGCCGAGTGCGCCCGGATGTTTTCCGATGCCCTCTGGGTGGATTACGTCGACCCCGGCTTTATCCTGGCCAAGACCGTATATGACGCCAACAAACAGTACGAAAAGACTAACGGCAAAGCGGCAAAGATCATTTTCCTGCAGAACCACGGCGTATTCGTCGGCGGCGACTCCGAGGCAGAGATCCGCGCATCCTACGAACGCATCATGAGTACACTGCGCCGCCATTACGCCGACAAAGGCATCACCACGGAAGTTGACTTCGGTACGCTCGACAATGCGACGGTACAGGAATATGCCCCGGCACTGCGTTCACTGCTGGGCGATGCTCAGCCGGCAGCCGTATCCACGGTGGCCCCGATGGCTGTCGCCGCCGGTCCGCTCACTCCCGATCACATCGTTTACGCCAAATCTTTTGCACTGGAAACCGCAACAGTAAATGCTGAAGCCATCAGTGCCTTTGCCGCCAAACGCAACTACAAACCGCTGGTCACTTCAATCCCCGGCAAAGCGGTATTCTGCGCCGGGACAACGCTCAGCGACGCCATGAACGTGGCTGAACTGGCGAAGGACGGCGCGCTGGTACAGAAACTAACCGCCGCTTTCGGCGGACCGAACTACCTGGCCGACGTCTTCCGTGAATTTATCGAGAACTGGGAAGTCGAATCCTACCGCAAGAAGGTCGCCTCCGGCGGCGCGGGCGGACGGCTAAATGGCAAGATCGCCATCGTCACCGGCGGCGCTCAGGGTTTCGGCTACGGCATCGCCGAGGAACTGGTGTCCGAAGGCGCGGTGGTAGCTATCGCCGACGTCAATATCGCCGGAGCACAAGCCGCCTGCGACAAGCTCAATGGGACTTCCGGCAAAGTCAAATCTTTCCCGCTGGCGGTAAACATCAGCGATGAGAACTCGGTCAAGGAAATGGTCGAAGAGCTGGTCCGTACCTGCGGCGGCGTTGACGTATTCGTCGCCAATGCCGGGGTACTGCGCGCCGGTTCGGTCAAGACGCTGGAAAAGAAGGACTGGGACTTCGTCACCGACATCAACTACACCGGCTACTTCCTCTGCGTCAAGTACGTTTCACAGGTAATGGCCCGTCAGAACGCCTTTGGTTCCGGCTGGACCGACATCGTCCAGATCAACTCCAAGAGCGGCCTGGAAGGCAGTAACCGCAATGGCGCTTACGCCGGCAGCAAGTTCGGAACCATCGGCCTGACCCAGAGCTTTGCCATGGAACTGGTCACCGACCGGATCAAAGTCAACAGCATCTGCCCGGGCAACTTCTTCGACGGACCGCTCTGGAGCGACCCGGTCAAGGGTCTATTCGTCCAGTATCTGAGCAGCAACAAGGTTCCCGGAGCCAAAACCGTGGAAGACGTCAAAAAGTTCTATGAGGCAAAAATTCCGATGAACCGCGGCTGTTTCCCGAAGGACGTAGCCAAGGCGATCATCTACGCCGTGGAACAGGCATATGAAACCGGTCAGGCCATTCCGGTCACCGGCGGACAGGTCATGCTGAACTAGGCGTTCACATATCGGAATACTGCGGGAAAGACACGTTCTTTCCCGCTTTTTTTGCAAAAAAAACGGGGTACGGTCCAGTTAAGGAACGTACCCCGCAATGTTTAACGCTGACGCTTAATCAAGCGTGCAGTGGAGACGACCACCGGCAAGGATGATCTTGATATCTTCGTCGGAGAGCTTGTGGGCAAGCTCGATGGCAAAATTGCGGCCGTCGGCTCTCTTGACGATGGCGGTAATCATGCCGCCGCTGGCGAGCTGATCGCGGGCGTCGTCGATTACAATCGTGTCTTCCTGCTCGATCCGGTCGTAATCCGCCTGATTGACAAAAGTCAACGGCATAATGCCGAAATTCACCAGGTTGGCGGAGTGAATGCGCTCGATGGCAAAAGCGATAACCGCCTTCACTCCAAGATACATCGGGCAAATGGCAGCATGCTCGCGGGAAGAACCCTGACCATAGCTGTCACGGCCGACGATAATGCCATGGCGCCCCTGATCCCGGACGGCGGCGGCACGTTCGGCAAAGCTCTGGCTGCCGGACTCGGTAAAACATTCGAACACCACCTTGGCATATACCGGAATGTTGCTGCGGTGCTTAAGGTGGATACCAGCGGGCATGATGTGGTCGGTAGTGATCTTGTCACCGACTTTGATGACCACGGAACCATCGATCTTGTCCGGCAGCGGCTGGTTTTCCGGGGGGTTGCCGATAGTCGGCTTGCGGATGATCTCGACATTGCTGCCATCTTTCGGCGGCGGAATAATCATATCATCGTTGATCAGGAATGATTCGGCGTCCTGAATCACAGGACAGGCAAAAGAGAGGTTACGCGGATCGGTAAACTCACCGGTAAGCGCGGCAGCGCAGGCGGTCTCCGGACTGACCAGATAAGCCTGATCGCCCTTAGTCCCGGTACGACCGGCAAAATTACGGTTGAAGGTTCGCACGGTAACCGTACCGTCGGCCGGGCTTTGTCCCTGACCGATACACGCGCCGCAACCGGCTTCCAGAATGCGCGCACCGGCGGCAATGATGTCAGCCAGTGCCCCGTTGCGGGAGATCATTTCCAGAACCTGTTTGCTGCCGGGGGCGATTGCAAAGGTCACATCGTCATTCACCCGGCGGCCTTTCAACATGGCGGCAACCATCATCAGGTCACGCAATGAACTGTTGGTGCAGGAGCCGATGATGACCTGTCCGACTTTTGTTCCGGCCAGATCGCTGATCTTTTTGATGTTGTCAGGGCTGGACGGACAAGCGGCCATCGGTACGACTTCAGCCAGATTGATCTCGATGATCCGGTCATATTCCGCATCGGAATCGGCAATGAGTTCGCTCCAGACATCACCGCGGCCCTGAGCCTTCAAAAACGCCTGAGTGCCGGCGTCGGACGGAAACACGGAAGTGGTAACGCCAAGCTCGGCGCCCATGTTGGTGATCGTTGCCCGCTCCGGAACCGACAGGGTTGCCACGCCGGGGCCGCAATATTCAACGATGCATCCGACATTGCCCTTGGTGGAGAGGATGCTCAACAGTGTCAGGATCACATCCTTGGCGGAACACCATGCATTAAGTTTCCCGGTTAGCTTCACGCCGATAACCTTCGGATAAGCCATACGGAAGGGCTGTCCGGCCATCGCCAACGCAACATCAAGACCGCCGGCGCCGATCGCCATCATGCCGATACCGCCACCGGTCGGGGTATGAGAATCGGAACCCAGCAGAGTCTTGCCGGGAATACCGAAGCGTTCGAGGTGGACCTGGTGGCAGATACCGTTGCCGGGACGCGAGAAATATACACCCTTGGCGGCGGCGACAGTCTGCAGGTAGAGATGGTCATTGCGGTTTTCGGGACCGTTCTGCATCATATTGTGGTCGACATAGGACACCGACACCTCGGTTTTCACCCGGTCGACGCGCATCGCTTCGAGTTCGAGATAAGCCATGGTGCCGGTGGCATCCTGGGTCAAAGTCTGGTCAATACGGATAGCGACAGGTTCGCCGGGAGCCTTGTTTCCCGAAATGAAATGCCGGTCAATAATCTTCTGTACAACGGTACCTTTTGCCATTTTTATTCCTTTACATATTATATTGTATCATGACTATGAGTTATACGGAAAAGGGTAATATAAACCACGATCAGTAATTTTTCCACCATTCGCCCTGCCCCACGCGCGTCTCCAGAGTGCGTTCCGTCTTTTCATAGATCAGATCGCTATTGCCATAAACATCCAGATGCCAGGCGAGTATCTTGCGGTCAGGCGCCCCTTTGAGCTGGATGGAAATCTTACTGTCTTCAAATTTTGCGGTATCAAGATTGTCCAGATACACGGTTAGCCGCTTGAAATTGCCGAGTGCGCTGATAATCGCGGCCTTGTCATAATTCTTTTTTGAACTCTGGGTCTTGGCTTCCTTGGGATAACAATAGGCACGAACAACCCGATGGCCGTATTCATCATCGCCCTGAAACATCACATAGAGATAAAAATAGGGAGTCTTAAGCCGGTTAAACTTACTGTCCGCTGATTTGCTGATGCGGTATGATATTTCAAAGTTGGTGGGTTTGCGGTCTTTTTTTCCTTGTTCCGGATATTCAACTTTCACCGAAGACAATTTATAATCGGCAAGATCCTCGACGAACCCGCCATTGTCTTTTATGTCGGTATCATAATATCCCTTGATCTTAGCCAAGGCTACGGTACGCACCGTACCGTCTTTCTCCAGGGTGATCTTCCCGTCTTCAATACTTACAATCTTAACCCCGGATATTTTCTCCTCATCTTTCATGATGATTGTTCCGGCAAAAACGGAAACGGCAAAAAATATAATACCAGTCAGACCCAATCGTTTGAACATTTTCTACTCTCCGGAATTGTTAACTGTAATCGCATTACCACAAGATAACATATCAGAAAAACGGCAAAAAAAAAGCGGAGTACGATAACGCACTCCGCAAATTCGCAAAAAAACGGTCGAAATTACATATCGACTTTGGTCTTCGGAAGACCAAGAACGCGATCGCCGTCCTTGTAATTGCCGGCTTTCTTCATGGCATCAATGCGTTCATAACGCTTCAAAACATTTCTCTTCTTGACGATCTTGCCGCCAACGCGCAAACTGGGATGTTGTGACATTTTATATGCTCCTTAATATGTTAATTTTCCGCTTACATATTTCAAAGCCAATAATATCGGTCAAAAATCGTCATAGTCAAGCACAAAAAGGAATAAAAAACGTTTTTTTTCCAATGACTGGAACATTCCGCCGACAGCGAGTATAATAAACATATATTCTTGCATTAAATTCACACAGGAAACAATGATTAAAGAAATAATACAGCGTTGGTTGGCAATAGCGTTTTTCATTCCGTTCTATTGCCTGGCTTCAATCCAAACCATAACCGTGCTGCAGACCAGCGACCTGCATTGCCAGCTCACCATTCCGGCAGCGGAGCAACTGGGCGGCTTGATCAATCGTGAAATTGCACACGGAGGCGGCCGCTCAAAGGTGATCCTGATCGACAGCGGGGACCTGCTTCAGGGCAGTTTCGTCGCCACCGTCGGCAAAGGCCGTCCGGCAATCGATTTTTTAAATCATGTGGGTTATGATATCTGGACACCAGGCAACCACGATCTGGATTTCGGATTCGATGTCCTTGCCGATCGAATCAGTCAATTTAAAGGCGTCACGCTCACGGCAAACCTCAAAGCAAACGGCAGCCTTCCCCAAAAAGTCAAACCTTTTACCGTGCTGGATCGGAACGGCTTGAAAATTGCCGTCATCGGCCTGACCTTCCCCACGCTCTGGCGCAATCAGATGCCCGGAGAACCGGGATTCTCCCTTATTGATTTCAAACAGGCGCTCGAGCAGATCATGCCGTCCGTCATGCAGGCCAAAGCCGATATCATCATCCTCAACGTACACTACGGCTTAAGCATGTCCTACAGCAACCGTGACAACAGCATTTTCAGCATTGCCGGTAAATATCCCCAGATCAATCTCATCTGCGGCGGTCATACCCACCAGATCAATCCCGGAAAAGACGTCGGTTATGGGGTCTGGTACACCGAACCGGGCAAATACGGTCAAGGCATCGTTTCCATCCGGATAGACTATGACACCGATAAACACAATGTCAGCGAAATCACCTCTAAGTTCATTCCGGTAGAACAAGGATTGAAAGCAGATTATCCGCCGCAACTGAAAGAAACCATCCGCAACAGCCAGGAGCAGGGAAAAAAGGTCATCGGAAAAGTCGCCGTGCCATTTTCAGGCTCCTCGCGAGGAGTAAGCAATCCGCTGCAGAATCTTTTCGGGCAGACCGCCGCACAGGCGGCCGGCGCAAGTTTTGCGCTCATCTCCCCTCCCCGTGACGGAATCACGTTGCAGGGAAATATCACAGAAAAGGATCTTTTTGAACTGGCACCTTACGACGATGCCATATCGGTAATAGAAGTCACTCCGGAAGAGCTGGGACGGCTGGTGGCCGAACAGCTGTCATGGAAGACGCCTCAACAGCGCCAGTTACCGTGGGGTTTTTACGTCAGAAGCAATAAAAGAGGAAAAATCCTGCGCCTCGAACTCCCCGGCAATCCGGACCGCTGCAAGGTTGCCGTAAACAGCTTTATTGTCACCCGTGGCGAAAAATGGTTCCCCGAACTCGCCCGACTTAATGCCGCCGGCCGTGTCGCCAACACCGGAATCACCATGCGCGACGCATTGCGCCGTAAGTTCAAAACCACCGCCATCATCGAGCCGGATTTTACCAAATGGCTCATCTATCCATAAAAACAGCTTGCATCATTTTTAATCAAGAGATATAGTGTCGGGAACGAGACCTGACAATTACAATTCTGATTGGGGATGATAACCGTGTCGCAGCTCAAATACAATAATACCGCCGATTTACTGACCGAAATGGCACGTCAATATAGCAGCCGGGAGGCGGTTCTCTCCCCGAAAAAAATCAGTCGCGACTACCAGATAAAATTCCAATCATTGACGTTCGCCGAGCTGGATAATCTCGCTAATGCATACGCTGAACTGTTTTTCCGCGAAGGAGTTGGTCCCGGCATCAAGGTTCTGATGATGATGCGGCCGGGGCTGGAATTTACCGCCGCCGTATTCGGAATATTCCGTACCGGCGCATTACCGGTATTGATCGATCCGGGCATGGGCCGAAAAAACTTCCTCAAATGCGTGGAACAAATCCGCCCGGAAGCATTGCTGGCCATTCCGGCGGTACACTGGCTGCGGCCGCTGTTCCGCAAAAAATTTGCTAGTGTCAAAAAGGCATTCTCCTTTGGAGCAACGCCACCGCCAGGAGTAATCCGACTGGAAAAAGCAGCCACCGCCGAATCCATAAAAAATACTGGAGCGGCGCAGTTCGATGCGGTAAAAACCACCATCGACGACCCGGCGGCGATTCTCTTCACCACCGGCAGCACCGGAGCGCCCAAAGGAGTTTTATACACCCACAAGACATTTCTCGCCCAGGTAGAGATTATCCGCCGGGTCTACGGCGCCGGACCGGAACATGTTGACATGTCGGCGTTTCCTCTGTTCGCCCTCTTTGCCGTTGCCATGGGCATGAAATCAATCATACCAAGAATGGATTTCACCCGTCCGGCGTTGGTCGATCCGGAGGTAATCATCCATACGGTAAAATCCCAGAACGTCAGCTTTTCGTTCGGCTCCCCGGCACTG
>QKAL01000153.1 GCA_003246475.1 Lentisphaerota bacterium | reverse complement strand
TTTTATGGCGAGGCGGACCTTTGATCTAACGACCATTCCGGATGATTGTACCATCAGAATCGGCGCCGAGTCATATTATATTCTTTATGTCAATGGTTTCGAAGCGGGGCGAGGACCGGTTCGCGGCAATCGCCGTCGGAATTTCTATGATTCCCGCAATCTTTCTCCCTGGTTGCGTTCCGGTCGCAACATCATTGCCGTTCTGGTACACAGCCCGAACGTTCCAACGTTTACCACCACCGCCGGGTCACCGTACCTGTGGATCGATGCCCCCGCACCTCTTCCTTCAACCAACGCATCATGGGAAGTCCTGACATCAGAGGCTTGGCGGGATGATGTTCCGCTCTTTACGCTCCAGACCGGATTTATGGAGTTGCTCGATTATAACCGGTATCCGACCGGCTGGCAGATTGGCGCTGACTCGGCGGTGGGATGGACTAAGCCCACTGATTGTGTTACCGGCAAAGAGCTTTTTGCCCGTGATGTTCCGGACATGGCGCGGACAGTCGTCTATCCTGATGAGATATCTAATGTTACCGTGGTCCCCGCGTTGAAGGACCCGGCTGATCCTGAGGTGGCTGTATTGACCCGTGACGAGGAGCACGGACAGGCTCCCGCCGGACTGTTTTTCGCATTCTCCCGTATACTCCAGCCGGAACAAGCTCCGGCGGTCGTCACGCCTCTGGCTGAGGATGACGGCTTATCGGTGGTTTTCGGATTTAAACAGATCGTCAGCGGATATTTTCGCCTGGAGGCAACGGCACCGGCGGGAACGATTATTGACATCGCCTACGACGAAGAGCTGGAAAATGGACGAGTAAAAGGGTTTCGCGCGGAGACCGGCGCCAAATATAAGACGGTTGACCGCTATATTGCCGACGGTATCAGGCGTGAATACGGTTCAACCGTCCTGGAGAAAGGATTCCGTTATGTGCAGGTTACTTTCCGTAATGTTAAAGATCCGGTCTTGGTTCATGGAGTGTCTGCAATCGACATCTACTATCCCTTTACCAGGTTTGCCGCTTTCCAGAGCAATGACTATTTGCTCAATAAAGTTTACGACACCTGCGTAAAGACTATGGTTAACTGTACCACTGATACTTTTACCGACTGCCCATGGCGGGAACGCTCCTTCTGGGTCAACGACATGATCGTGGAAAACGCCGTGGCTCTGCAGGCGTTTGGTGATAGCCGTATCAATGCGCGTTGCCTCCGTCTGGCGTTGTCCAATTATCGAGAAGACGGGCTGATACCCGGGGTCTGCCCCGATGTTGATGAGGAATGGCAGATATTGATTCCCACCAATCTTTTCATGATCCTCATGCTGGAAGATTATCTTATGTATACCGGCGATCTGGATACCACAAAAGAACTGATGCCGGATATGGCAAGGATTTTGGAGACATTCCGGGGATGGGAAGACTGGGATGGACTGGTGGTGCCGCCGGAAAAACTTTGGAATTTCTTCGACTGGAGTTATGAACTCAATGATTTGAGCTTTAACGGAAAGAAGTGTGCGCCGTTGAACTGGCTGTACTGCTGGGTTTTGTCGGTATACGACCGGCTTTGCGAATATTGCGGATTACCCCATGATGCGGCAGAAACCTGTACACGCCTGACGCGAATCGCAACTGCCTGTGACCAGACGTTCTATGACGAGAAGCGCGATCTCTATGCCGATTGGATCGAGGCGGACGGCTCTTTGAGTCAGACCACCGGACAGCTCGGTCACGCTCTGGCAATCATGAGTGGTTATCTTCCGGAAAAGCGTCGCCGGATGGCGATGGCAGCGCTTGACCGGGAAGATACGCTGAAACCTGAACTATATTTGCATTCTTTTGTCTTCATGGCCATGCGTGAATGCGGATTGGCGGAGCAGGCGCTAGCCAGAATTCGTCGCTATTGGGGACGGATCATCCGTTTGGGTCTGCCCGCTATCTGTGAAGGCGGAGTACATCAGTTCGGGAAAAAGGCTTTCTGGGATGCCGGCAGCATGTGCCATGGTTTCGGGACGTCACCGATTTCCTTTGCTCAAAGCGCTTTACTGGGGGTCAGGCCGGTAGCTCCGGGGTTCAGCGAATTTGTTTTTGAGCCACAGTCGGGAGATCTGGAAGAGGTGCGTGGGTCCGTTCTGACCCCTGGCGGCGACATCAAGATTTATTGGCTGCGGGAACAGGATAAGCTCAATATCGAACTCACCGTTCCTGAGGGCACTACGGCAATCTGTGGCGGAAAAAATTATTCAACTGGTAGTTATAAGTTCCAAATCGATGTGAAATAAGGAGAAGAAAATGTCAAACGCGATCAAGTACTCTGTAATTCTCGGTAACCTGGGCAATACCTGTGACCGGTTCCTTTCCTCCGGTTACAAGGATGTACTGGACAAGACGGAAATGATTGCCCAGGCGGCGTCGATCGAAGGCGTGACCGGTATTGAACTGGTTGGAACCTGGGACATCACCCGTGACAACGCAGCTCAGGTGAAGAAACAGTTGCAACAGCACAAACTCCAGTGTTCTTCAATCATCGTTGACCATTTCGGTCAGAAGCGTTGGGGGCGCGGAGCACTGGCCTCAGCCGATGCCGGTATCCGTGCGGAAGCGGTGGAAGAAACCCGCCAGATGATTGACGTCGCCGTCGAACTGGACTGCGATTTTCTCAACCTCTGGCCCGGACAGGATGGTTATGATTATGCCCTCTGTACCGATTATCTGGTCGATCGCCACCGCATGATTGACAGCATCGCGGCCTGTGCCGAATACGCAGCTGCCAAAAAAGTCAGGATTGGTCTGGAATATAAGATGAAGGAACCGCGTACCCATTCCTATCTGGCGCGTTGTGCCGATACGCTGTTGGTTGCCAATCAGGTTGGCGCCAACGTCGGAGTGACGATCGACACCGGACATGCGTTTCTGGCATATGAAAACGTCGGTGAGTCCATTGCCATGCTGAAGATGTTCGGTGACAAATTGTTCCACATGCACTTCAACGACAACTACTCGTCCTGGGATGACGACATGATTGTCGGCTCGGTAAGGCTGGTGGAATACGTTGAAATGTTGTATTGGCTGCGCCGTACCGAGTATAAGGGCTGGTATTCGATGGATCAGTATCCGTATCGTGAAGACGGCAAAAAAGCTGTCGAAAGCAGTGTTATGTTCCTGCGCCAGCTGGAAAAGGTATTGAACCGTATCGGAATGGATGAGATTGAAAAACTCATCAACCGCCGTGATCCGGTGGCTACCTGCGCGTTCATCCGCAATGAACTTATCCGCAGCTGACAAATTCAAATAAGCTTGTTCTC
The DNA here is from genome assembly GCA_003246475.1 of Lentisphaerota bacterium. Classification (GTDB taxonomy): domain Bacteria; phylum Verrucomicrobiota; class Lentisphaeria; order Victivallales; family SZUA-371; genus SZUA-371. The sequence goes on along the minus strand of QKAL01000153.1, from coordinate 4,223 downwards.
CAGACTTCCGGGTTTCGCCTGAATAATCCAAACCAAGCAAACCCGGAAGTTATTTTTTATAATGGTCCTGTTTATATATATTGTAAATGCGGAAAAGTTGAAATATAATAAAACCGGTTTGTGAACAGGCTTTACAGGGAGATGTATTATGCGGTGGTTGAAGAAATGGAAGCTGGTGGTTCTGGCCGGGGCGGTGTTGCTGTTAATAAGCTTTTTTGCGGTGTTGTGGCTCTCGAATTCAATGGTCGGGCGTTATGGCAATGTGGTATATCATCGAGTCGAAGACATCCCGGCAAAAAGGGTGGCTGTTGTGCTGGGGACCGCCAAAACGGTTTACGGCAGGCCAAACCGTTTCTATGAAAACCGCCTGGACGCGGTCTGTAAGCTTTACCGTGCCGGTAAGATTGGTAAAATTCTTATTTCCGGAGCCAATCCGACCCTGAAATATAATGAACCGGCGTCGATGTGCAAGGATCTGGTCTCCCGCGGCATTCCTGTTAAAGATATATACCTTGACTTTGCGGGTTTACGTACTCTCGACTCGATGGTTCGCGCCCATGATATATTTGGGGTAGATGATTTTGTCGTTGTTTCTCAGCAATTCCACTGCGAACGGGCAATATATATTGCGTCGCGTTATGGCATCAAAGCGATTGGCTTTGCCGCTGATGATGTAAACAGTATTCTGGCCACACGCATATATGTGCGTGAATATTTTGCCCGGACGGCTGCGGTTGCCGATATGGAAATATTAAACACCAGGCCGAAATTCGGCGGTTCGCCAATCCATATTGAATGAGTTCCTCATACCCTTTCTAATGTGCATGTTTCTTCTTTTTCTTGTGCCGGATATTTTCCACGATAAGGTAGATGCACGGGATGAAGAGCAGGGTAATGAGCGTTGAGCTGGTCAGTCCGCCGATAACTGCTCGGGCGAGGGGGGCCTGGGCTTCTGCTCCGTCGCCGAGTCCCAGCGCCAGCGGCGTCAGCCCCAGCAGCGTGGTCAAGGTGGTCATCAGGATTGGACGCAGTCTCTGGCGTCCGGCCTCTGCAATTGCCTGTCGCGGAGAGAGTCCTTCATGGCGCAGCCGCTGTGCGCAGTCAACCAGCAGGATGGCATTGTTGACGACGATTCCGGCGAGCATGATACAGCCGATGAACGATTGAACGTTAAGCGTGGTATCGGTGAGGAACAGCATGATGATGACGCCGATAGCTGCCAGAGGTGTAGAGAACATGACGATCAGCGGGTCAAGCAGTGATTCGAACTGGCAGGCCATGACCATATAGACCAGTAGCAGCGCCAGAATAAGACTGTAAATCAATTTGTGGAAAGACTTCTGCTGCTCCTCGTAGTCGCCCGTGAATGTAATGCTGAAGTCCGGCGGCATGGGAATTTTGCGGATGGCGGTACGGATGTCGTTAATGACATCGTTCATGTTGCGCTTGCTGATATTGAAGCCGATGGCAATCATTCTCTCCTGATTGATGCGTTCGATGCTTACCGGCCCGAGAGAGTTTTCCGCGCGAAGCAGATTGCGGAGTACGACTTTCTGCTCATCCTGATTTTTTACGTTGATATCGAGAAGCTGATCGAGGCTCATCTTGTCGGCATCCTTGACTTTAACACGGATATTGTACTCTTTTCCACCCTCACGGAACTCACCGGCAGAGGACCCGGATATAATGGTTTTAAGGGTTTCCGCGATAGTGTTGACTGATACCCGCAGGTCGGCGGCCTTGTTTCGGTCGATGATGATGCGTTTTTCAGGAGTGCCTTTGTCGCGGCTCAACCATGCCCCGGTAACGCCGGGAATCTTTTCAATGACCTTTTTGTATTGTTCCGCCAATGCCATGGACGCAGTCAGGTCATGGCCGCGGATTTCCAGAGAGGCACTTTCGCCGTTGCCGCCGCCCATACGTAACAGCCACAAGCCGCCGCCAGCCCAACTCTGAACCTCCATGCCCGGTATTCCTGCATAACGTTTTTCCATTTCTCTGGCTATTTCTTCGCTGGAGCGTTTGCGTTGCGAGCGCGGAGACAAGGCCAGATCGAGCCTGCCGTTGTCATTGTATGAGCGGGTGGTATAATGGATGACTTCGGGAACTGCGTCGGGCAGATCCTTTTCGATCTGGCGGATTACCTGGTCGACCACGTCATAACGAGTACCGATTTCCGCCTTGACACGTATCCTGACTTCATTTTCGTCTGCTTGAGGCATGAATTCCGCACCTATGAATCGGGTCAGGAACAATACCGAAACGAAAAGGATGACGACGCAGAAGACTACCTTCCATGGATGTTTTAGAACTGAACGCAGTGTGTCTTTATAACTGTCTTCCACTGTGATGAAGATTTTTCCGCTCCAGTCATATAGCCTTTGGCGGAGGCCGTGAGAATGGTGTTTTCGTTTGTATTTTAACAATCTTGCGGATAACATTGGAACCAGCAATATCGCGGTGAAAATGCTGCAGGTGAGGGAAAAGGCAACTACGGCGGAAAACTCCTTGAACATGATTCCCGCAACCCCTTTGATAAACATCAGCGGCAGAAACACCACCAGAGTAGTCAGCGTACTGGACATGATTGCGGAAGTGACTTCCGAACCGCCTTTTACCACGGCAGAATGGGTGTCTAGCCCTTCGTCATGCAGACGATTGATGTTCTCCAATACTACGATGGAGTTGTCAACCAGCATCCCGATACCCAGCGCCAGGCCGCCCAGCGTCATGATGTTGAGAGTGTAACCGCAAAAGTAGATCAACACGAACGAGGCGACGATGGAAAGCGGGATGCTTACAGAAATAATCAGTGTGCTCAGAATATTGCGCAGAAAGAACAGCAACACGATTACTGCCAGCAGGCCGCCGGTAAGTGCCGAGTTCATTACATTGTTGATGGAACGCTTGATGTAGGTCGCGGTGTTCATAATGGTGATGAATTTGATCTGGGGCAGGTCGATGCTGATTTGTTTCAGCTCCTTATCCACCGCATCGGCAACTTGCACGGTATTGGCCCCAGACTGTTTAGAGATCGCCATATACATGCCGGGTTGGCCGTTGAAACGGATAAGCTGGGTGGTTTTTGCATATGTGTCGAGCACGTCAGCGACATCGCGCAGGCGTATCATTTTACCTTCGCGATATCCGATTACGGTATCGCGCAGTTCTTCGAGTGAAGTCATGGTTCCCGGGGTGCGGATGCGGACGTCGAGGCGTCCTTGTTCCATATTCCCCGCCGGAGCGGTGACGTTTCCTGCCTTAATGGAGTCGAGCACATTGTTAAGCGGTATGTCCAGCGTCTTTATTTTGTCGGCGTCAAAGAGTACCTGTATTTCGCGGTACTGTCCACCCCAGACATCGCAGGTGGCTACGCCGGGAATACGTTCGAAACGGTATTGTACCTGGTCTTCGATTATCCGGCGGGCGTCGAGTGGCGGCAGGTCGGTACTGATCCCAATAGTCATGATCGGATAATTTGCGGCGTCGAATTTGCGTATATAGGGACTTCCCGCCTCCTCGGGGAGCCAGGCCTTGATGCGTTCCACACGGTCACGGATATCGGCAATGGCCGCATCGAGGTTGCTGCCCCATTCGAAATAGATACGTACAGTACTGCTCCCTTCGCCTGAGGAGGAATGGATGCCTGTGACACCGCTTACAGCGCTGACTGCTTTTTCTATCGGCTTGGTGATCAGTTCCTCCATCTCTTCCGGACTTGCATCATCATATCCGGTACTGATGGTCACCGTCGGGTAGGTGATACTTGGCATCAGGTCGACCGGCAGATTGAGCAGTGAAACAATGCCGAGAATTAAAATGATACACGATGCCATGGAGATAAATACCGGTCTCCGGGCAGAGAATGACACCATACTCATTTAGCCTTACTCCCTTGCTCGGTACTTTGTCCGGGAAGTATGATCGAGGCACCGTGGGTGAGCAGGTGATGGCCCAGCGTTACGACCGGGGTGTTGATTTCCGGAGATATGATTTCCACCTCATCGGCAGTGGTGATTCCGGTAACTATTGGAACAAAGAAAGCTTTCTTCATCTCAACGCCGACGCGGAATACTCCGGTTTTACCGTCACGTTCAACCACGGCATTGCGTGGAACTGTTTGTGCGTTTTTGTGTCGTGCGAACTCAATTTCCACCCTGACGAACATGCCAGGTTTCAGCTTCAGCTCGTCATTGGGTATCTCAACTTGAACTTCGGCCTGT
>QKAL01000084.1 GCA_003246475.1 Lentisphaerota bacterium | reverse complement strand
AAAGACTACGCTGTGAGACACTCCCGGGAGCGACTTGACAAATTCACCATATTGCTGTTGTTCGGTGGACACCAGCTCAAACTCCACCCCGGTTCGCAGAAACAGCGACAAACTGGATACCATTTCCCGGGCAAAGTTTTCATGGATGTCCTGAAAACTGCGCAACTGATCCTTTGTGACCAGATTGGGACGCCGGAAGTTGTATTCCGTCACCTTGATCTCTTCGGGAGCCTGCTCGATACCATCGAGCTTACCGCGCTCCATCGCCCCCAGCAGGGAATTGATTTCGTCCTGATTAAGTATATTGGCCATAGCGTCCGCCGTCCTTTCCCCTTATTGTACCAGGAAACTGGGGAAGTAGACGTCCGTCACCACCCCTTTGACTTTATGATCGCTCAATATCACGTTGATCTTGGTCATGATCTCTTTGCGAAGTGTATTACGTGCATCCTTGAGCAGCAATCCATCCAGGGTACGCTCGGAGAGTATATCCAGAACTTCCGATTTGATCTTATTGCCCATGCCTTCGGGGTTGTCCGGCGCATTGGATCTGAAATATTTTTCCATGGCAGCATCGCTGAGTTCAAGCACCACCTGAACCTGTGCGAAACGGGTTCCCTGTGAATGCGCGACATTGAATTTAAAGGTGTCAAGGGTAACTTCCGTCACGGTAGTGGCAGTTTCCTTCGGGGCCGCATCCTGAGGCATGAATGCCTTCAGCGCCAGAATTGTCACTATAGGAGTGAACACCAGCACCAGAACCGCCAGTACGATCAACATGATAATAACCGGTTTCGACTTGTCGGTATTTACCTCGACGTCGCGTCCATCCCCTTTAGCTTTATCCGCCATATTCTCTTCTCCTGCTGAATTATATTTATTATCTGTTAATTTTTCACATCCGGCTTCTGGAAAATATAGAAAAAAGCATCCTGGTCGGGAACACTTTTCTGATCCGCACTACTGTAATATCTCAGACTGGAATTGCCCTGAGCCTCCAGTCGGGAATACGCTACCCCTGCCGTCTGATGGATATATCGCATAATGTTTGCCGCACGCTGCATCGCCAGATAGTCGTCTTTTTCCTTGTCTTTATAATCGTTGGCAAAACATTTCACAATTATCGTATAATCATACAAAATGAAGCCGACTTTGAATTTGTCAAGCGCCGCATTGCTTTCCGGCGTAAGATGTGTCTGAAATTTTTCAAATTGGACAGGGATTTTAACTTCAAGGTATCTGCCGACGGACTGATCCTTGATATTGGCGTCAGTATTACCGGATCCTCCTTCGCCCTTGACCAAATTATCATGCAGCCCCTGCTTGTCCTGGTTGCCGGTTCCAACCGGATTGGGAGTACTGGCTCCGCTGCGGAAAGGAATGAGAAATTCAAAGATACCCATACCGCCGCTGATGCCGAAAGCGTTTTTGACGTTCCCAATCCCCTCTTTGAACCCGCCCTCCTTGACCGAGGACATCGTCTGCAGGAGAATGAAGAACGCCAGCAGAATAATCATCAGCGAGGTATACTGCCCCATATATAACGGTTGTCCATCCACAATTTTCTTTTTCATAAGCTACAGATTCTGTGAAAGGTTGAGGAGTTCATCAATCGAGACCCGGCTCACACCGACTTTTTCCGCAATAATCATTTTAAGCAGCGACGGTTGCGAAGGATCAATGATTTCATAGCCGTAGGTAATACGGCTTTCATGAATATTATATTTGGTCCGCAACAATTTACCGACCGCCAGCGCCCGATTGCGCGAAAGACTCCACTCGCCGTTATCCTCTTTTCCGGAGTCGATCGGAAAACATGAGATCAGCTGGATCTCATTCGGCACCGAACCGGCAAGATTGGCAAACGATTCTATTATTTTAATAAATGCCGGATTTATGGTAGCGGTCTTATCGAGATAAAGCTGTTTGAAAGGGATGGTGGTGATAATGCCCCTGGCAAGCTGTTCGACGCTGACATGATTCGAAAAACCGATTTCCAGAAGACGCTGTTTAAACTCATTGTAGCGGTTGACCACCCGGGTGTTCTGGAGATTGACGACGGCCAGTTCTTCTTCACTCACCATGAAAGAACCCTTGCCGCCCTCATCCTGAGCGACACCACCTTCTTCGCCTTCCGACGCGGTGGATTTGTTGGAACTGATAGACCGACTGGGGGCATTCCCGGGGTTCATCATTCCCAGCGCGCCCTTCATCCCGCTCAGGGCATCTGCAAGGCGATCGGCATTAGTACTGGAAAACGACAGCAGCATTACAAAGAACGTCACCAGCAGTGAGATGCAGTCTCCCAGCGTCAACATCCATCCCGGGCATCCGGGAATCAGTATGATATTGTCGTTTTTTTTGCCCATGATTCATATTCATTCTGTCGTAAAGACGGTCTTTCCACAGAGTTATTTTTCTTTACCTTTGCCTTGATCAATATTGGCCGCCCGCTGCGCCGGAGTCAGATAGACTTCGAGCTTCTCGCCGACCATACGCGGACTGTCACCGGATTGAATCGCCAGAATCCCGGCCAGCAACATCTTCTTAAGATGCACCTCTTCAGCTGTACGCTGCTCCAGTTTCCCCTGCAACGGGATACAAAACAGATTGGCCAGCAACGCACCATAAAATGTCGTAATCAGAGCCACCGCCATACCGGAACCCAGTTTTGACGGGTCTGACATATTCTGCAACATCTGCACCAGCCCGATCAGCGTTCCGATCATCCCGAACGCCGGTCCGTAGTTACCCAGACTTTTCCAGATGTCATGCCCGATGCTATGCCGGGCTTCCATATTCTCGATTTCCATCTCCATGATCGTCTGAACCGCATCAGCCGGACTACCGTCAACAATCATCTGCAGACCGCGCCGCAGAAAATCATCGGTAATGGCTTCAATCTTCTCTTCCAGCGCCAGAATACCGTCACGCCGGGCAATGGTCGCCAGATCGATCAACATAGTGTACCATGGAACCAGATCCAGGCTGCCGCTGAAGACCGTCTTCTTGGTTGCGCCAAAAACCGACTTTACCTTCCCCAGCGGGAAAGTGATCAACAGTGCGCAGATGCTGCCGCCAATCGTTACAAGCATTGACGGAACGTTGATGAAGATCATCAACGGTCCGCCCATCATGATGGCCCACAAGAGCAGCACCGAACCAAAAATGACACCTGAAAGAGTTCCTAAATCCATTTTTTAACCTGTGTTACGCTAATATGTTGTCAGCGATCACTCCGAATCGCCGCCGCATTTTCGTTCCGCGACGTCTTCAATCGTGATCTTCTCCGCTGAATGATACATATGACACTGCCGCTTGAAATTGATGATCTTTTCGATAACCTCCTCCGGCTTTTCGCTGACAATGAAATTGTGTCCATTGACCAGCACCAGCAAGGTATCGGGAATCAACTCGATCTTCTCGATCAGCTCGCAGTTGATATATTTTTCATTTCCGCCAACATCAGTTACTTTAATCACAACCGTGTCCCCGTTTTGCAACGTTAAACTTTTACGGCCTCATACTTGCCGGAAATCATATCGACGATGTTGTCGACGCTTTCCTTGACAATCAAGCTGTTCCCGTTCGACAGGATCAACACCGTATCGGGCGATTTCCTGATCTCACGGATCAGCATGGTATGAAGCTTGGTCTTATGTCCTTTTAAATCGGTTACCCAGATCATTTTTTTACCCTCTTTGTTGATTATTTGTTAAAAAATCTACCGTTTCAGACCCATTACGGTCTGCAACAGTTCGTCCGCCGTGGTGATAACCTTCGAGTTCGCCTGGAATGAACGCTGCGCGGTAATCATGTTGGTAAACTCGGTAATCAAATCTGTATTGGACTGTTCCAATGCGCCCTGAGTTACCGTACCCGCCCCGGAAGTGCCCGGTTCCACCGGATAATTGGTGGCAAAAGAGGTTGACTGTGTCGGTTTATACAACCCGCCTTCACTCTTCACCAGGGAATCCTGATTGTTAAAACGCTGGATCGCCAGTTGTGCCGTAGAAGCGGCAACGCCGTTGATGACAATTTCAATATACGGATCGGAAGGCGCCTCGGGCTTGGCGGTGACTGTGCCGTCGGAACTGATTTCATACGAGGTAGGGGCAATGGGATCGGCACCAGAGGCGCTCACACTGCGGAACACCACCACGTTGGCAACATCGGGAGAAGCGGCGGCTGGCAGCGAAGAATAACCCACCAGCGTGGCGCCGTTTGGACGCATCAGAACAAATCCGCCAACTGCGGCATCAGGATTTTCAACCAGCGAGAAGTCGCCGGCACGGGTGTAGTAAACATCGCCATTAAATGCAACCGGCAGAAATCCGTCACCGGAAATCATCAGATTCGACGGTTCATTGGTAACCTGTACCGAACCGGCGGTCCAATCGGCATTCACGCTCGCAACTTTCACACCTTCGCCACCTTGGATGATGTTCCCGTTATTGGTCTGGCGACCCTGGGTTACATACTCCTCCATAAGCTGAACCCACTGCGACTTGAAAGCCAGCGTATCGCTGTTGGCAATATTGTTACTGATGACATCCAGCTTCTTGGCCTGAGACATCATCCCGCTAACACCGATATTCATCATGCTCATGGTACTTCTCCTTTATCTCTTTGAGATCATATTTGATTTTTTGTTTACGCTTCCGAACTGGTGTCACTCTTTGAGTCGGTCGAATTTACCGTTCCACCGGTATATACTTCCACCACATTGCTCAACGGAACCTCAAAACCGTCCACTAATACATTATAACCGTCACCGTCCTTGGTAACCCCGGAAACTGTGCCCGCATAATAGGTACTGGATTCCGAGTCGAGATATACGACATCATTACCGATCAGCGACGCCGCTGTAGTCATCGAAGACTTGTCCACCCAATCCGACATGTTTTCCGTGAGCGTCTGAGTGTTTTCAATCGAGGAGAACTGCGCCAACTGCAGGATCATGTCCTTACTGTCCATCGGTTCAGTCGGGTCCTGATTGGCGATCTCAGCCAGCAGCAAAGTGTAAAAATCGCCACCGTCCAACGACTTATTGCTTACGCTCGGAAGCGTATAATCCGAAGTTACGTAACTGCTATAATCAACAGCGCTGACATCTGACATTTTTCATCTCCTGATATTTTTAACGGAATTTAACGCAATATGCATGCCAACAAGATCACATCGCCAGAATCTGCAACAGATCAGCCTGATCACTGCCGGCCAGTTTCACGTTTTCAGCATCATCATTACCGCTGAAGGAATTTTTTTCCTGTCCGCCACTGCTTTGCTTCTGATCTCTGGAGTCGGCAATATCCAACGAGCATTCCTGATAACCCATATTGCGCAGGTGACGCGCCAGCTCCTCCTGCTGATCCTGTAACTGCTGCCGGCAGGACTCGGAACCCGGCTCAAATACAATCTTAATCGAGCCTCCATTCTGTTGTACAAACATCTGCAGTCGTCCCATTGACTCCGTCTCGAAATCCAGCGACACCGACTGTCCGCGCAGATTATCCGTACCGCGTAACACGCTGCCTATTTTCTCAGCCAACTGCTGCAGAGAAGCGACCTTTTCCGTCAATGCGGCGGAGGTTTGCGCCACGGGAGTCGCCCTGACTCTTTCGGCAATACTGTTCTGACGCGACATATCCATCCCGGATATTGCCGTTTTGTCATTGGCCGTATCCACGGTTTTCTGTTTTTCCAACCCCTTACCCGCAACCTCAACGGTTTTCGTCGCACCGGCAACCAGTTTTGACATCGTATTTCCAGCGTTACTGCTGTTCTCACTATTGTTCGCCGCAGCCTGACTATGCAATTTCTGTTGTAACCGGGAAGATTTTTCCGCCAGGGAATTCAGCAGGTGATTTCCTTCCTGTGCAGAACCATCCGACGCACCGTTTCTTCCGCCCCGGGTCTGGTTTGCGGCATTACCAATCTGACTGTTGCCAACACTGACGCTATGAATCTTGATCCCGGTGATCTCACTGAAACTTCGATCTGTCTTTGTACCGACATCCTCGGCATGTGCGGTATTTCTGGAAGCTGTATTTTCCGTTTTACGCCCGGATACGGTTGCCGCCGCGGCCAGCTTAGCCGCCTGCACGGCGGAATTGGCTTCTGCCACCGCTGAAGCATTTGAGGCGGCAGTCGGCAGTTCATGTTTGTCTTTGAGGGAATTTTCGTTGCGTACCGCCGTACTCTTTTGCGGAACCGCATCTTTTTCCAATGTAGTTTTGGCGGCGGAATCACGGAGTGGCGACGTTGTCTTACCAACCACCGAACCATCCGACTTATTTTCTTCGGGGCTTTGAATCTTTACGCCCTTGCCTTTATCAGCCGCAGCTGTCGTTACGTCCACATTTTTAGCATTCCGGTTTCCAGACACGGCGACAACATTATCTTCCGTTCCGGAGGATACACGCCGGTTATCTTTCACTACAGTCTTCAAATCTTTTTTATCCGCAGCAACGTTACAGGCACCGGCGGTATCATTAACCTGCGCCACATCACCTTTTTTGTCTACATGCTCACGACTTTCCGATTCTTCACCGGCACTGTCTTTACTTTCCGCAACAGTATTTTTGCCGTCCCAACCGGCATCCGCCGGAGTCTGTTCCGCGACCATAGTCTCACCGCTGTAATCCACCGGGACATATTCGGAATCCCAATCGGAAACCGCCGGATTGTCGGCAACCACATCAGCGGCTGGAGCAAAAGATGAGTATGACGAATCAGTTATTGCCGACTTGCCGCCATCATACATCTGCCCCTGATATTCATTCTGGAACATAGAGGTAAAATCGTCGGCGCCAGACAGGACATCACCGCCCCGGTTTTGAGACGATGTCGAGTTATTGAAAGACGCGATATTGTTCGCTGTCCCGTACCCGAATAACAATGTGGTGGCGTTTTCCATAATTATTCCTCAATTCTTTTTATCTGAATCCGTACCGGCTTCCGTTCCCGAATCAACCCCGGAACTCATGTCCGGCCCAGGCTGATCACTGATCCTCTGCATCAACTGGATAATATTATTAACCTTATCGATGTCCGCCTTGTTTTTGGAGTTCATCAGATCGGAAATGATCTTGGACTTCTCCTTGTCGTTGACAAAATACAATATCTGGGCGGCTTTTCTGTCATCCCACTGCAATACCAACTTGCCAGCAGACGCAGTATCCATGCCAGAAATCAGCTTTGCGCTGCGGCGCAGGTTCTCCTGCTGCTTGGCGTCAATGAAATCCAATAATGAACGAATGTTTTTTTCGGTGGACGCGATCTTCTCCTGCATACTTCTGGCCTGCTTCATTATCTCATCGACATTACGCTGTTTTTCGGCAAGTTTTTCCTTCTCCTCGGTAATTCTTGCCCGCTCCGACTTCAACTCCTGGTAAAATGTCTGCAGATAACTTTCAGCGATGCGCTCCTTCGACAGGTCGATCTCTTTTTCTTTTTCCTTCTCCTTCTGCGCCGCCTCTTCCGCCGCCTGTTGCAGCTTCTTGGCAGTCTCCAACGGCTGCATGTTAAATGGCAGCTTGCCGGTCACCATTGTAT
>QKAL01000022.1 GCA_003246475.1 Lentisphaerota bacterium | reverse complement strand
CTCGGCGAGCACATGGAACGGGTTGGCATGGATTGTAGGCGCCGCCCTATACCTTGTCTGCCTCCCCGCGTTGCGTCGCGGTGCATGGAGCCGGGCCACCTCGACCTGAATGGAAGCCGGCGGCACCTCGCTAACGGATTCACCTATAATATCAACATGACAAAAAAACATGAATTCCTATCCCGCATCGGAGGTATGTGATGGCTGGCGGAAGCAAAGCGCTCGGCGACAAAATTCGCCAATTGAGAGAAGAGAAACGGAAAACCGACCCGAATTTCACGGGACGGCAGTTTTCCATTACTTTGGGCATCAGCCCGACCTACCTGAGCAAGATCGAAACCGGCGACATGCCAGCCGGAGCGGATCTTATAATGAAAATCGCCAAATTGCTTGAGACCAATGAAGATGAACTTCTTGCCTTGGGGAAAAAGGTCAGTCCGGATCTGAACAAGATCATTGTGGATAAGCCGGTTGAGATGGCCTCGTTCCTGCGCACGGCAAGCGGCATGTCCAAAGAGAAGCTTGATAAACTGCGCGGGTATATGGATGCTCTTTCCGAGCAGGATAAGGATAAAGAGGGTAAATAATGGCGTTCATTCCGGCTCCGCATATTGAAAATGAGGCAATCGCGGTATTGCAAGAGTTCGAACGAAAAAGCGAACGCGCGTTGAGCTGTCCGATTCAGATAGAAGACCTTCTTGAGATCGTTTATGAGATCATTCCGGAAGCCGGGGATCTGCGGGGAAAATTTTACAGTGACGATGTGCTTGCCGAATCCACCGTTTACCGGGATGGAACAATCAAGATCGGCGTCGACGAGAGCATCTACCCCTATTATCACCAGGAAAAAGAAAACCGCTACCGGTTTACGCTGGGACACGAGGTCGGACACATCTGTTTGCATCTTCCCGAGGTTTTGACCCGTCTTAATGCCGACGACCTATGGGCGGACAACGAACCGAAGCAGTTCTCCGTCTACCGTTCAAGCTGCAAGGAACCGAAAGAGAAGCAGGCCGACATGTTTTCCGGCTTCCTTCTGATGCCGAAGCAGCTGATTCTCGCGGAATGGGAAAAGAAGTTCGGCCCCGATCACGGGCCGGAAAATGTTTTTGACGAGATGCGGGAGCTGACCAAGGACACGCTTTATCCGGATTCGGTGCGGCCTGCCATTGTGAAGGAGTTCGCCGCGATATTCAACGTTTCGGCGGAAAGCATGCAGTATCGGCTCGAAGCGTTGAAGCTGGTCGAGCTCGGAGAGCCCCAGCCCAGTTTGTTTTAACAATGCCGGACGGCTTTTGCCGTTGCGGCGTTCTTTTGATTTGCGATATTGAGATTTAGCTAAACAACAATAACAAGCAATGGAAGGATGGTTTGCAATGGCTGAATACAACATTAAAAAGGTTTTCCGCTCTGTCGGGAAAGAGCTGCTCCGGGAGTATTTCAATCAGAAGGCCCCCGGAGCCGAAATTGATTGGGAGAGCGTCGGGACGAGAAACGTCGAGACGCTGTTCCGGGCATACAAGGCCTTGCCGGATGATGTCCAGCAGACGATGCAAGGCGAACTGAACGAACTGTTCGACATCGCGTCCGACCGCAACAACGGAACGACGCTCCACACCATCATCAAACAGGCCGGCTTGAAGCCACCGGATGATTTTTCCGATTGGACCTTGCCTGATCAGACGATGTGGCTCATGCTTCACGGCTCCGAGGAGGACAAGCGGCGGCTTTCCCGCTTCTCGGACATCGATCCGATTGCCGAACGGTTCTGGCTTCCATGCAAATTGGACAACGGCGGAGCCGGGAAACTTGATTACGAGGACGGGCGCAAGCGCCGTCTCGAAACGTCCGTCAGCAAATTCATCTATGATCTCGAGGGGCGCGGCAAGTTGTGCATGCTCGAATACTTCGACCGCGAAGACAGAGGCGAGGAATGCTTTTTCCTCTATCTGAACAACCATCAGAAGATGACGCCGCAATGGCATGGGCAAGTATGCGAATGGCTGCGCGACCCCACCAGTTATGAAATCGTATTCGTCTATAACTATGCCCGGAACGAGTTGCGGATACGGGCGAAGGGATTGCTCAAAGAACACCGCGTCACGCTCTGCCAGATATGGGCCGACGTCATGCGGGACGCCCGGCTCGACGACGCCTGCCTGAAAAAGGCGACCTATGATATCGACGCGTTCAAATATCGGGAGAATTCCGGTTTGCCTGACGAGCTGATGGAGGACGTTTCCGAACTGGACGTCTCCTTCATCGACGTCGACCTGGACGGCACGGGAAAGGAACGCATGACGTTCAAACTCAGCGAGGGAAACGTTTACGACAGTCTCGACCGGCGAATCAATCCGGAGGCGTCTCCGCGCGGCATCATGGTCGTCCACCAGATCAAATTCCATCTCCGGCTCACGCCGAAGCACAAATACAACCGTGCCGTAACGGTGGCGTTCTCCCGGTCGCAGACCAACCTGTTTTCCAAGAACGAAGCCATTCGGGACTTGTTGCAGACAATATTCACGAAATGGGGAGTGATCGCCGAAGATGAAGTCGTCGAAGAGCGAATTGCAAAAGCTGTCTGAATGGCTCAACGTCGAACGCCCGGAGTTCCCGTGGAGCGCGGTTCAGGGATTTGCCTCGTACTGGAAGGACAGGAAAATCCTCTATCCGGTCGCGGCGATCCGGACTAAGGCGCAATGCTCCTGCGATGGCGGCGACCTTGAAGAGATCGAATACGACAAGGCCGGGAAGCCATATATTATGTGCTCCCGCACCGGCCATATTCGTTTCCTTGAGAAAGAGGAACTGCGCTATTGGAACTTCAGCGGCGAAGCCCTTGCCGCCATTCTGTCCGGACTGCTGGAATGCAAGGGGCTTCCGCAGGAGCTGATTCCGGCGAAACTGTGGAAGCTCGGCCAGACGGCGCGCCATCTCGGCGGGCAGCCGCGCGATGTCTATTTCGCGTTGCGCATGACTGCCGATGCGGATTCGATCTATGAAAAGCTGCCCAAGGACAGCCGCAGGGCGGTGCTGATCGTCGGCTCATCGAATCATCGCGCCTCGGATCACTTCCCGGAGGATAAGATATTTTGCGTCGCCGACATCATGGAACTGGAGCCGACCGGTCTTGCCTTCAACCGGGAACGCATGGACTTGGTGCTTGGCGGAATCCCGAAGCCGGAAAAGCGTAAAGCCAACGCGGGCGACCGGAGCAAGTATGTGGCGCAAGTAAAAAAGGCGGTTTACGAGTATTTGAAGAGCGCCTATTACTTTTACACGCAGGGGGCGGGAAAACGAGGGGAGGAATACAAGCGGCTGACCTTGCAGCTGATTGCGGACGAAGTCGGCTGTGCGAAAACAACCGTGCGGAGCATCCTCAAAGCAAAAGATGAAAACGGCAAGGCGAAGTATAAGGAACTGGTTGAGTGCATGTGGAAGTACGGGCAGGACCGCTCCGGAATCATCCGCTATGGAGACGCCAGCTTCCCCAGCGTCAAAGGATATGATGATTAAAACGGCAGGATGGTCTTGCCGCAAGCAAAACATAGGAGAAAATTACTATGAACACAAAGAAGACATCGCAGGGAATCGGAAGTTTGGCGGCGGGCATTTTACGGGACGAGAATGCTTCTCAAATTCAAAAGTCACTGGCAGGGTCGGCATTGGCCCAGCTCCAGGCATCCCATCAAACAGGCGCGGCAATGGAGGACAAGGCTTCGCAGGTGCTGGACAGTTCCAAATACAACGACACCACAAAATCGTTGGCGGGCTCCGTCCTTTCGCAGTCGAACAAGAAACGCTGATGCCTCGCAGACCGGACTTCGGTTGTGAATATGGGCAGAATGAACCATGCGGCTCTTTTGCCCATTCTATTTTTCAAAAAAGTCCTGAGCCATGGCAAATTCGCGCAAGATATTGCTATTATTGCGCTTGTGACTTCTGGACTTAAGTCCTGATCTCCCGGAGAAAGAGAGCGGGAAAGGCCGCGAAAACGCCCTCCGGAACGGTAAAACGCCTTCGGCGCAGAGAATTCCCCGACAACGGAAATCTGTCGTAAGTCTTTGATTTTACTGGTGCTATAAAACGAAAAAAGCCATGGCAAGTTTTGGGACTTGTCACGGCAATCATAGAAAAAGTGGTGGAGGCGGGGGGAGTTGAACCCCCGTCCTAGAGAGACGCCATATGGACTTCTACATGTTTGTTCCGTCTTTGTTGCTTTTCGTCCCGCCGCATAGCCAACGGACAGGCTTGCATTGGGACTACCCTTCCTGAAATCTTACCCGATGCCGAAAGGCAGAACATTCGAGCCAGGGCGCTGCTGACGTCTTTATCCCTTAGCACCCGTCAGGGTAAAGACGTGGTCGTCAATTAAGCGGCCAGTGCGTATTCTTCGTTAGCAATTATATGCTTGACCGATGTTTTACGAGGCCAACGATCATCCTCGACATGCCGTCACATAATCTGCCTAACCAGTCGAAACCATGTCGCCCCCGATCCAGGATCGAGAGACAATTACGCAGGTAATGTGTCTACTGTATTTATACTGCCTGGACGGTATTTTGCAAGTGATTTTCCACAGAAATATCCGGTAATTTATACGCCGGCAAGGGAGTGTGCGGTCCGATGCCGGCATGACGCAGACGTTTATGGCGAATCAGACTTAATGAAGTCGATCACCTCATCGGCATAACAAAACGCCAGTCCGGTAACAGTGTCGGCACAACCGTAGTAAAGAGCGATACGGCCGGTGTCGGCATCGCACAAAGCTGCGCAGGGGAAAGTTACGTTGGGGACGTCGCCGACGCATTCGTAGAGTTCCTGCGGGGCAAGCAGATAATTTTGTGTCCGGGCTATTACTTTCCACGGATTATCCAGATCCAGCAGGGCCGCGCCAAAACTGTAATGATAGCCGTTGCAGGAGGTGAGTACGCCGTGGTAGAAAAGCAGCCAGCCATCACGAGTTTCGATGGGGATGGGTCCGGCACCGATCTTGGTTTCCTGCCACCCGCAGGTGGGACTCATGACGTGGCGGTGGTAACCCCAATGCCGCAGATCCGGACTTTCACAGTAATAAATATCCCCGAACGGAGTATGGCCGTTGTCGCTGGGACGGTTGAGCATGGCATACTTGCCGCCGATTTTACGGGGGAATAGCACACCGTTGCGATTGAACGGGGGAAAAGCGTTGGGCAACTGGTGAAACTCCTGAAAATCAAACGTATAGCCTATGCCGATGGTCGGGCCATTGGTACAGTTGCACCAGGTGATCCAGTAACGGTCGTCGATAAAGCAGACTCTCGGATCATAGCCGAACTCGAACGAACCGGCATCCGGGCATTCGGACTTGAACCGGATCGATTCGTGTTCCAGTCGCCAGTTGACGCCATCGGGACTGAACCCGGCATGGAGGCAGAGACGGCGACGACGGTCGTCAACACGGAATACCCCGGCAAAGCCGTCTTTAAACGGAACGGCGGCACTGTTGAATACACTGTTTGAGTTCGGGGTAGCGTTACGGCCAATTATGGGATTACCGGAGAAGCGCCAGAGGATATCGCTGCATCCTTGCGGGCGTTCTTCCCAGGGAATATGGGGCAATGGCGCACCGATGATCCGGCCTGCCTTGGAAGATGTACTTGGTTTCAACATGGAAAAATCTCCTGAAAATGGGTTTTAATTATGGTTACGTTTCTATTGCGTTATCCGTTGACAAGGTAACGTTGCCGGACGGAATAATTTCATGGTCCTCACTCCGGGAATTATTGTTCTCGACAGTGCCGTCATCATCGAGATCAACCTTTTCCTCCTTCAGCCGCCGGAAAAACAGCCGCAGGTCGCAAAAACAGCCGATGGTAAACCATACGGTGGTGACCAGACCTATAGCCAGAGGCATCCAGATCGCCGTAATCAGCCAGAAGTCGGCCCAAAGTTCCGACGACCACGGATGAATCAGATATGCTATTGAACCAACTACAAACACGATGAACCAGGTAATCGACCACCAGAATAGAGACAGAGTTATCCAACGGTCGGAACGGGAGAATTGTTCGTCAATGCCCCACATACGGTTGAAGAGGCTGACTTTCACGGTATTATCCTGTTTTTCCGTGTCGTCCGACGCAACGGCATATGATCCTCGATGGAGCAACTTGTCCATGTCGTGCGGTCGCCGGCAAGTCAAAAGCGAAGTGGCGATGTAGGCGCATGAGGCGGCGACACAGGCAAAGAAACCAATCTGCATGCCGTTGAGAAAAAACTCATGCCCCAATACTTCCTGATAGTAGATGCGCACGATAATGCCACCAACGGAAAGAATGGAACCGGTCAGAAAACCAACCCAGGCTCCGGCAGTAGTTCCCCTGCTCCAATAGAGACCGCCGATAATCGCCGCCCCTGCCCCGCCAGTAAAAATCGCCATAGTAATCTGGAACCAGATGGTAACGTATTCCGTCTGGGGGAAAAGCGCGCCGAAGATGAAGACGAACACCGCCACACCAACGATTGCCAGCCGCAGCAACCGCAGATGCTGCGCCAGCGGCAGGGGTTTCTTCTGAAGCGGTACAATGACGTCCTGAATTAAAATACTGGACCACGAATGGAGATGTATGCCGTCACCGGCGATAATTCCCATAAGACAGATGGCCAGCAGCATACCTTTGAGACCGATCGGCAACATATGCGAAAGGGCGATGGGAATACGCATCTGGTTGGCGGTGCCCGGGTCGGGAATATTAGCAAGCTCGGACTGAACGGCTGCGCCGCCAGCCGGGCTGTCAAGATAGGTCAGCGCACATACAGCCAGCACGGTTATCATTACTGAAATGGCGAAGCCTCGCCATTGTCCGAGGATACCCCCCATGCGCGACTCGTGCGGAGTGGCGCCGGAAGAATTGAAGGCATGGCTGTTCTGCCAGGCCATAGTGGCATAGACACAGGTGGCGATCATCATCAGGGCAAACCAGATATTGAAATCTTTCAGCCCGAACGAATCAAATGGATTGACCAGCGACTGTCCCGGAGGGGTGTTGAGTAACACAGTACGGGTTTCACCCCAATTAAAGAAAAAAACAATCAGTACCAGTGCGATAACCACATAAAAAATCTGGGAAAACATACCTTCGGCGCAGTCGGTCAGCAGAACCGAAATCTGGCCGCCAAAAGTGGTGGTGATGACACATAAGGTCAGAAACAGAGCCATCAGGATCAGATGTGTCGGAATCTGCCAGTGCAACAGCGGCAGAGTCATGGGGAGCTGGAGAAAGTGTACCATAAACCGGGCTCCGATGACCGGGATAATTCCGAAATTTATCAATCCGGCAAAAAAGGCAAGACCTCCGGCAAACAGACGAAATTTACGGCTGTAACGCATTTCGAAAAACTGTCCGATGGTCATGGCGCGCGTTTGGCGGTAACGATAGATAACGAAACCGCTGATGGCGGTCAGCAACGCAACGGGAACGGAAATCTGCAGCCACCAGCTCATGGTAAAACCGGCAACGGCAAACATCTGGAAAGTGGCAACCAGAACAACCGCACCCGAGCCCTGAGTACTGCGCGCGGTGCAGATCAGAAAACGCCCGGCGTTGCGTCCTCCTGCCATGAAGTCGGCGACACTGCGGACAAAACGTTTGGAATACACAGCAATCCCGAGGCTGACCATCAGCGGCAGGATCATGATGAGCCAATCGATAACATGCATATGGTAAAGTCCTTATAAAATGACTATTTTCAACTGGATTAACGGAGGGCAGAAGTATAGTAAGATTGCGTATCCCCCGGCATCCGGTCGTTTTTATGGCCGGATGCCGAACAGGGACATTCAAGTCTGACGATTACGAATAATCAACGGGTCTTCAGGCGGAAATCAATAATAGTAGCTCATGTCACCGGTCCACTTGTACCAGAGCGGATTGTGAGAGCCGTCCATGGCTATTGATCCACGGATGACGGATTTAGAAAAAGATCCGACATGTCCATCGACAAAGGCCACATTGCCTTGTCCTCCGTTAAGATGACGAATGCCGTTCTGACCATAGACATAATCATTTATACAGCCGGAACTGTAATAACAAACCGAGTTATTGTTTACTTCAACCAGCATGGCACAAGCAGACGTGTTCTTAACCTGGTTAAGAGTACGGGAAACGGAAATGCCATTGGGGGCATCAATTATTTTCATCAATCCGGCAGTTTCCCCGTCAATAGAACTATTGTAAGTATTCATGGCATAACCACGCCACCACCACCACCAGGGGCTGATCTGTGTTTTCAACGAAGGACAGGTAAAGATGTTATAGGAATTGGTATATTTGCAGACGAGCCCAAGCATGGCGGCATAATTCCAGTGCCATTCACCGTACCCTCCGGATTTAGCAGGCACGATATAATCATTATAGTCATTGGAATAGAACGCACACATGTTTCCCTGCTGTTTCATGTTATTCACACAGGAGATTAAGTGGGCGCGTTCGCGTGCCTGGCTTAGGGCCGGCAGCAGCATAGCGGCCAGGATGGCGATGATGGCAATGACCACGAGGAGTTCGATGAGCGTGAAACTTTGTCTTTTCTGTTTATTCATTTTCTTTTTCCTTCTCTTGGGTTGTTATTATTTATGTTCCAATTTCCAATTTAATGTTGCATGCCACGAAGAATCAATCTTCAATTTTACATTTTCGGCCGTTTCCATTTCCAGATTATAGCAACCAATGCCGAACCACAGTCGGGGAGGATTACGGAATTGTTCCAGCGAAAACTCCTGTTTGAGGGTAATTCCGGCAGCCTGGTCTTCAACCGCCCACCAGCCCTGACTCAAAGGAACGATCTTCTTTTCGCCAAGCCCAGTCCAGAAGGGAATGTTCATGATCTTTCCATCGGCAACCGGCAGTTTAATGACATCATTTTCGCTTTCGCCGACCCCGCCTACGGTATATTCGGGATGCATGTAATAGGAAGCGGGCATTTCACGTCCGGCAAGATTGGTCAGTTTGACGTTCAGGGTCAATTCCGCACCATTGCCGAGGAGATATTCCTTGTCAATCCGCAACATACCGGTTTTTTCGGCGGACATAACAACGCCGTTCGGCAGGGTTTTAAGCTGATAGGGTGCATTACGATCGATAACGTTAACGCCTGCACTGCTGACCGCATCCCATATGCAGTAGTTAAACGGTATGCTGGACAGACCGCCCAACAGATTGTAGTCCAGGACAATCTGATTGGCTCCAGTGGTCTTGTCGATGATTTCCAGAACACGGCCGCCGCGGTACGGATCGACGGTGATCTCCAGCGCATCGTTGCTGACAAACCAGACGGGATTGTTGTAACCATACATCATTGCCTTGCCGATATTAACCTTCCCGTTGTTCGCCTGTAATTTACGTACATAGCAATCAGTGCTTTCGGAAAAACTGGCATAGCGGGTATCATACACGGCAACGACCTTGTATTTTTCGAGAATACGGCTATCACCGGAAACCTTGAGCGTACCGGACTGGGTCATACCGCCGTTGACCGCAACAGACTGTGTAGCGACAGTCTTGCCGTCGGCGTCTTCCAGATTTACCACAGCATTACGGCTTTCGGTACCGTCATTGAAGAGCGAAAACGCGATCTCGGTCATATTTGCGCCCGGCATCACGGTAAAGACCTTGTTTTTCAGATTGAGTGCTATCTTTCCTTCCGCCGCCGGATTGGAGCTGACTTTAACCGCTTTCTTCAGTTTGACCGGGGCTTGGGCATGGATGTAAATTGGCGACGCGTCAAACAGATAGCGAAAATTACCATTGCTGTCGGTAGGAACAATACGTTCCTTGCCCATCATATCAACAATCCGGATCTTCCCAGGACTGGTGACAAAGGAGCCACTGTATTTGCCGGTGCCGTCCCAGATTACCGCGACATATTCATTGGTCAGGTTATTTTTGAAGTTATAACCGAGATGCGGCATTTTCACACCCTCCATCGGACCGGCCATAACGCAGTCGCCCAATTCTTTGCCAAGAACGCAACAGGCGTAGAAAACCGGTTTCTTCTGCATGTTGTAATCGACCAAGCCGAAAGCGTGTTCGGTGTAGTTGGGGTCTTCGCCCTCGTCCCAGAAGGAATAGACGTAAACCCGCTTGAAACCGGCGACGTAATGCAGGATCAAACCACGTACCATATACTGGGCCTTGAGTTCCGGGGTGATCTCGCCGGATGGGTTCCCAACATTACAGTCGGTATAGCCGAATTCGGTGGAAATGACCGGCTTGTTCTCGTCACCGTACTTCTTCATGACTTCGCGAATACGCTCCATGCGTTCCAGCAGCGCTTCCGGAGCGGCGGAAGAATAACCGGCAACGCTCTTAAACCCGCCGCTGGTTTTCTGGTAGGTATGCAGGTCGAGCACGTCAAAATATTGCTTTGCTCCGGCTGCGTAAAATTGATCGAGCCATTCGATCGCATGATTGTCAAGATTAGAGGTCGGTGCGGAGATGGTGATGGCCGGATTAAGCTTTTTCGCCAGTTTGTAATTGTTCTTCAAGCCATCCAGATATTCGGACAAGGGGCGACCGGAGATTTCCGGTTCATTGCCGGCGGAAAAGGCGTAAACTCCCATTTTCAGCCCGTTGGCAAAATTACCCTCACCCGGGAAACTGCACAACCCGATATTCTGCTCATAAAGTTTTTCAACTACTTCCGGATGACTTAACCACCAGCGGGTCTCCTTGAACGGCGTAGTACCTAACGTATCGAGGGCTACCTGCTCCCATGCGCCACCGTTATTCGGGCGGTTGACACGTGCGCCGCCGCCACCCCAGAAGTGGTTTATCGCCAACATGTCTCCGAACTTCTCACAGGTAAACGGCATCGGCGGACAGTAGGAAACGGCATTGACTTTCGGGTATTCGCCGTTGTCATATTCGGCAGTCACGGCAAAGACATATTTTTTGCCGGGAGTAAGCGGATAGATTACCTTCCGGGTAACGTTGGCAGGAACAACCGTCGCCAGCGACACGCCGGGATCGGTGATCCGGGAGAAAGGTTTTTCCGCTTCGTAAATTTTCCACTGTTTGACTTTTTCGGCACTCTTGGCAAAAGCGCTCCAGTCGAGAGTCACAGCTCCGCTCTGAATGCCGGTGGTCGTAAAAGTCACAGCGGGACGTTGGTTTTCAGGCAAGAGATCAACTGTGGCTCCAGGCGGCGGCTGTTTGCCGAAAACCGCGATTTCAGCGATAATCATCTGCCACAACCCCATCTGTTTTTTCGCCTTCAACATCACATAACGCGCCAACGCCGGTTTCTGTAACGCCACTTCCGTTTTCACGCCCTGTTTTTCCACCATAGACATGATTTTTGCCGGAGGCATGATCGAACACATCGGAGTGAATTTTTTTCCATCGACGCTTAACAATACTTCACACGACTCCATGCCGCGTTGCTTGTCGAATACCGGCCAGACGGCGGCACGGGTGACGAGATAACGCTGCTTGAGGTCAACGATTACAGTTTCATAATAAACTGCAGCATTCCAGTTCCCCCAGCCCATGGTTTCCGCCCACGGACCACAATCACCGTCAATCAGGGCGCGATTGGTATTGTTGGGCCGATTGGCCGTATTACGGAATTCCGGGCACGAGGCAAACTCCCCATCCGTAACGATTTCCACTGTCGCGCCAGTACGTATCAGTGCT
The DNA here is from genome assembly GCA_003246475.1 of Lentisphaerota bacterium. Lineage (GTDB taxonomy): Bacteria > Verrucomicrobiota > Lentisphaeria > Victivallales > SZUA-371 > SZUA-371. The sequence continues at coordinate 14,939 of QKAL01000022.1, read as the reverse complement.
TGATTGACGGGAAACACATTGGATTTCGCACCTTTCTGTACGTTGTCAGTTAGCAGGAAGTCCTCAGCTGTTACCTGAAGTGTCGGCAATAAAGCCATAGTAAAAACAATTACGGCAAAAATAAATTTAAACATCAATCTTCTCCTCTCTCTACACCATAACATTTAAAAACCCTATAAATGCAAATATTGTTTATCCGACAAAATCTCCACCAGTAACTATCATTTTTTTATCGCTCTGGTCGATTCGCGAATAACCAGTTCCGTGCCGATGACTTCGGTCGGAAGTTCGCTGATCACACCCTTCAAATACATGTCCAGATACTTGATCGCCCGGTAACCGAGTTCACTTAAAGGCTGACGTACCGTGCTCAGCGCCGGGTGGGTATATTGCGCATACGGAATATCATCGAACCCCATCACTGAGATGTCATTGGGCACATTGAGTCCGCGCTCCCAACAGGCTTTGAGCGCTCCGACCGCCATTTCGTCGTTGGTACAGAAGATAGCGGTTACATCAAGATTGCGCTCCAGCAACTTGATGGCCTGACGGTAACCCGCCTCCGCGGTATGGTTGGTCGGCTGATGTTCAATAATAAGTTCAGGATCAACACTGAAGCCGGCTTTTTTAAAAGCATCATAATAGCCGTTCAGTCGCTGCTGGTGGTTTTCGCTGTTGACCAGCGAATTGCAGAGAAAACCTATCCTGCGATGTCCAAGCTGTAACAGAAAGCAGATGGCGTTGAAGGCGCCGGAATATGATTCGTTGTTAACGTAGCCGATCTTGTCGCGTTTGATGGCTGAATTGATAAGCATGGTGGGGATTTCCGCCCGGTCAAGATCAGCGAGCTGTTCGAACACATGATCAACGGAAATCAGTACCGCGGCGTCACAACGGCGCTCGCGAATCGTCTGCAGGAGTGGTTTGGGATTGACACTGGCACAATTGAAAATCACAGTGATATCGACGTTGGTACCGCCGCTGTATTTGGCGATACCGTCGAGTAATTGAGCACAGTACTCGTCTATGACAGGCTGGTCGATGGATACGATCACGCCAATATTAATACGCCGGTCAATACTTTTGGTCGGCGAAAAGTTGAATTTTTCGATAACCGCCTGAACTCGCTGTCGTACTGCTTCACTGACATCAGTGCGGTTGTTGACTACCCGGGATACTGTTGCAACAGAAACATCCGCTTCCTGCGCCACCAGTTTGATATTGATGTCTTTTTTCCTGCGTGCCATGTTTCGAAAATATCCCATTCAAATTGTTATTAATTTTCGTAATTTAATTATAAACGTTTTTATGTGCAATGTCAATAGCTATTTTTATGAAAATAAATTAATTTTCGTAAATTAATTCGTGTTAAACAATGTTGTTTTCCATTTATTTGCGGTCAGGGAAAAAGTTCTGTGAGTTGTAGATCGTTCCAGTCATGCAAGGGATGATTTGTTGCTGGACTACAGGAAATAGTTTTACTTGACGTAAAAAAAAGTAACTTCGCCGGTGAATGAGGTATTGAAGAATTACAGAAAGTGTGATATTCATATAACTGACATATTTTCGCTTCGACATAAAATTATCGGGTGGCGGCGATGAAGCAGAGAGAAATACTGGCGGAAAGATCAATAAGCGGCAGGCAACTGTGCGCCCGATCGTGTAGCGCTTCTGAATACGGGACGGACGGCGGGTTCCGGTTTACCGGTATAACGGGGAGTTATTAAGGGGTGACGGTACAAAAAAACGGGAACATTGGCCGAAAAAGTGCCGTTGATGAGCTGCGTGAGTTCGCGACGCTGCTGCAGGATCGTCTTGCCCCGGACGAAAATGGAAAGTTCAAAGATATCATCCGCCGTCTGGAGAATGACAATACTCTGAATCTGAATCTGCATCCGACGGACGCCCTTACCGATAACACTGCCAACCTGGCACAGGTAATGGATGTTTTTAACTGGCTACGGGTCGGGGTGATGGTAATACCGGATGATTTTGAGCTGGGATGCACCGCGATCATTGATATCAATCAGCGATTTGAGGAAATGACCGGTTGTCCACGGCGGGAATTGATGCGGATGTCGCCGTTGGAGTTGTTTCGCTTTCTTGATCCTGAGATGAATCTGAGGCGGACGGCCATTCCGGGGCAATATGCCGACGTCCAACTGAGAAAGGGCGGAGGCCGGGATCTGTTTTGCCGGCTGGGAGTTAGCGCCTTTAAACTGGGAGAGATAAAAGTCTGGTTAATGTTATTCCGAGATAATACCGACTACCGCGAAGCGATGCAATCCTTGAAATACTCCCGGGAGAAATTCCAGATGATGCAGGATTCAGCGATGATCGGAGTATGCAGTTGCGATTTACGCAATGACCGGATTGACTGCTCCGACCAGTTCAGGGAAATGTTTGACCTGCCCCCCGAAACGGCGTTGAGCCTCGACGGGGAACTATTGCGCAGCCGTATTCATCCCGATGACTATGAGAGATACCTGCAGCACTTGCGCGACTATAACAAGGATGAACGGTTTTCCTTTGAATTCAGGATTGGGCCCGGAGGAGATTTTGCAAAGTATATCTGCTGTTCCGGAATGTTTTTCCCCGATGAAGACACCCCCCCGGGGCGGTTATTCATGGTATTTCAGGATGTCTCCGCCAGCCGCCGTATGGAGATGTTTGTGACGATCCAGAAAGCGATCAGCGCAGCGATGGTCTCCTCTCTTTCGGTTGATGATCTGGGAGTACGGCTGATCGACGCCGGTCTGCTGCTTGACGGCATTGATATGGGCGCGATATATCTTTTCAATCCGGCGACCGCGATATATGAAATCATCGCCGAATCCGGCACAGACCAGGTGATCATCGATAAATACCGGACAGTCCATGAGAATTTTTTCAGTCAGGTGATCGGAATAGCCGACGCCCCCTGCTACCTGTCCTCTACGGATCTGCAGCGTCTGGATGCTCTTGGGTTTAGTAATTATGGAGTCTTTTCCTCGCTGGCGATGATTCCGGTTATCTATGACAGGCAGCCTCTGGGTGTCATAGTTTACGCATCGAAGAAGATGATGTCATTTCCGCTTTTTATGCGAAATCTGCTGGATATGTTATCCGTGGATATCGGTATGATGTTTGTCCGAATGGTATCGCAGAGGGCCTTGCGATCCAGCGAAGAAAATTACCGCAGCCTGGTGGAAAATCTGACGGATCTGGTCGTGAGGGTGGATAAAAAGAGGCGGATTATGTTTGTCAGCCAGAATTGCGGCCGTTTCTTTCACTGTGCCACTGAAGAGATGATCGGCAGGGATTTTCTCCGGTTCATCACCCGTGGGCAGCGGCGTGACATCATGGAAGGATTGCGCCAGTCGCTGGCCGTCAACCACTGCATGTCATTCGAACAGCGGGTGGGCGGCGGTGATGACGAGCGCTGGCTTGCCTGGCATTGCAATGCCGTATATGACTCGAAGACCGGCGAAGTATCATCGTTTATCGGGATCGGTCGCGATATTACCGAAAACCATAACGCGTCACGAATGCTTCGCGATAGTGAAGACCGGCTCCGGCTGATCCTCAAGGCGGTCAGTGGTTGTATCTGGGAGTGGGACATTGTCAACAACGTTTTCCTCCACGACGAAAAACTTTATGAACTCCTCGGCTATGAAATACAGGATCACAAGTTTTCAATCTTTGACCTCCTGCGCAATTCGGTTCATCCGGAAGACAAATGTCGAATCGAATCGCTCTTCAGCGAGCTTCTCAAGGGCAAGAAGGACACGTTGTATTGTTCCTGTCGCTTCTGCCGCAAGGATGGAGTCTTTATCTGGGGAATGATCCGGACCGTGATGATACGCGGCCCCCGCAATGAAGCGATCAGGATGGTCGGCAGCATCGAAGACGTAACTGACCGGAAGGATTTTGAACGGATCCGGGAGCAGTATCTTTTCCTGCAGAAGATCATTGATGCGCTGCCGTTGCCCATATATTATAAGAACATGCAGGGCGTGTACATCGGCTTTAACCGTACGGCTCAGGAATCAACATATTTCGCCGGAACCAAGCTTGAATTGGGAAAAAATATTTTCGACTTTTTCAAAGGGGAAAATTATGCACTGGCGGAATTCATCGACGTTGAGGAGAAAAGACTCATCCAGAACGGGGGTTTTACGGCATTTCCAGTACGTATAAAAGTCAATGATAACGAGGAGGCCGATCTGGTCATACACAAGTCGCTGATTAAAAATGACGCAGGACAGCCTGAGTGTATCGTCAGCGCCATCATCGACGTGACTGATTTAAAACGAACGGAAAACGCCCTGAAAGTCGCATCTCAGCGTTTGAACACCATTCTCAACGTAATGCACGAAATCATAATCTGGTTCGACGAAAACATGCATGTCGTCTGGGCCAACCATGCCGCTTATGAGGCTTTAGGCAACAACCGTTTCGACGATATAATAGGAATGAGATGCCACGAATTGTGGTTTGACCGGGAGCAATCATGTGATGCATGTATTTTCAGTAAAGTGTTCGAGTCCGGACGCGGCGGATGTGAGACATTACGTTTGGCCAATGGCAAGGTTTTCGAATCATGGTTCTACCCGGTTCAGACCAGCGGCAGCGACCGCGGCTGGGTTCAGTTGGCGCTAGATGTAACGGAACAGGAAAATGCCCGCAACGAGGCGCGTTTGCGCCAGGAACAGTTGATCCAGGCCGACAAGATGACCTCTCTGGGGATACTGGTGTCTGGGGTGGCTCATGAAATCAACAACCCCAATAATTTCATCGTCATCAACATTTCCATCTTGAAGAAAGCCTGGGAAAACATCATGTCGCTGCTGAAGGATTATGCTCAGGACCGGGGCGAGTTCAATGTGGCCGGCGTGCCTTACAGCCGCTTCAGCGGCATGGTTACCGACCTGCTGGAGGGCATTGAAGAAGGATCGGAACGCATCCGGGTTATTGTCAACGACCTTAAAGACTATGTCCGCCAGACCCCGGTTAACCTCAAGGGCCGTTTTAACGTCAATGACGCGCTTTCCCGGGCTTTTATGCTTTGCCGTAACATGCTGAAGCGCTCCTCCGACAACTATCGGATGATCTATGGCGATAACCTGCCGATGGTCCGCGGCGACGTATACCGACTGGAACAGGTCATTATTAATATCGTGCAAAATGCATGTCAGTCATTGAAAAGTAAGGAAAGTGCGATTATCGTCAAGACATATTATGATGAGGAGCACAATGAGGTGGTGGTGGAAGTCAGCGATGAGGGTGTCGGTATCGCTCCGGATCAGATGAAACATATCGCCGATCCGTTCTTTACCACCAAAAGAGATATTGGCGGAACCGGGCTTGGACTTTCGATCTCCAAGTCTATTGTGGAAGAACACGGCGGGCAACTGGACATTCAGTCCCGTCCGGGCCTCGGTACGGTGGTCAGGGTCAGCCTGCCTCCGGCCGGCGATTAAGAAAGGGGGACCGGCGTTTGGCCGGTAATGCGAGAAAGAATATGAGTAATGAGCTTTATCCGAAATTTCCCGTACTGGTGGTTGATGATGAACCGCTGGCGCTCCGCAGCTATCAAATGGCATTCCTCTCTTCCGGCATCGACAACGTAATCACCTGCGGCGACAGCCGCGAAGTCCTGAATATCGTTCAAAAAAATGAACTGGAACTCATTCTTCTTGACCTGATAATGCCTCACGTATCCGGGGTGGACATCCTCAAACGTCTTTGCGAAGAACACCCCCATATTCCGGTCATCATGGTTACCGGCGTCAATGAGATCGAGTCCGCCGTGGAGTGCATGCGTCTCGGTGCAGTCGATTATATTCTCAAACCGATCAACGCCGAAGGGTTTATCAACCGTGTGGAAAAAGCAATGGAACTGCGCGACCTGCAACGCGAAAACGCCAGATTGCAACGTTCGATCCTCGGCAGAGAAGCGGGTTTCCTGCCGCATCCGGCTTTTGGCGAAATCATTACGTGCGATAGTGGCATGTACTCGATCTTTCAGTATTGCGAGGCTATTGCCAAGAGCCGTCAACCGGTTCTAATCACCGGCGAGACCGGGGTGGGTAAAGAGCTTTTTGCCCAGGCCATTCATGCCCTTTCCGGGGCAACCGGTGAATTCGTCGCCGTCAATATCGCCGGATTTGACGACGTCATGCTTTCCGATATGCTGTTCGGCCACCGCAAAGGCGCTTTTACCGGGGCAATGGAAAACCGCAGCGGCATCATTGAAAAGGCAACCGACGGGACTTTATTTCTGGACGAAATCGGCGATTTGAGCATGGCTTCACAGGTAAAACTGCTCCGGCTGCTGCAGGAACGCGAATATTCTCCCCTTGGTGACGATAACGTGCGCCGCTCCAATGCCCGTATCCTACTGGCAACCCATCACAACCTGATGGAATTGCAGAAAAACGCCAAATTCCGTAAAGACCTTTACTACCGCATCGCGACCCATCACATTCATATTCCGCCGCTTCGTAAACGCAAGGGGGATATTGCGATGCTTGTAGACCATTTCATCAACGGTATTTCAACGGAGATGGGAAAAAAGACCCCCTCATATCCACCCGAACTGATAACTTTGTTGAAATCTTATACCTTTCCGGGAAATGTCCGCGAACTTCAGGCCATGATGTATGACGCGGTCAGCAGCCACCAGTCGAAAATGCTTTCCATGCGAGTCTTTATCGAACATATCAATCGAAATTCCGGCGGCGCCGCGGCACTTACCGCGAATGAACAGACCGGTGAGCGTGACAGCGACTGGACCGTCAATCTGGAAAACCTTCCAACCTTGAAACAGGCGACTGAAAGTCTGGTCAAGGAAGCGTTGCGCCGGACCGACGGCAATCAGAGCATAGCTTCGAAGATGCTCGGGATCACTCCCCAAGCCCTGAGTGCCAGACTGAAAAAGCACTCGGACTTCTCGGATTGATTCTTATCCTCGGCATTGGAGACGGGAGTTATCTGAAAAACTCAGATCACTCCCCTGCCCCAACTCTTTTATGTCAGCTTCGGTAAATCCTCAGCTCAGCTCTTCCTGCCAGTATTCCAATTGGCGGCGGACATTTTCCGGTCCGGTTCCGCCGGTGACTTCCCGGGCTTTGACGCTGTCGTGCGCGGAAAACAGCTTGAGGAAACCCTCATTGGCTTCCGGGATCGTGATCTGCATCTCCGCCAGCGTTGTCTGATCAAGAGCCTTACCGTTTTCCTTGCACCATTTGACAAATGCGCCGACACGATGATGCGCATGGCGGAACGGCACGCCCAGCTCAACCAGCTTTTCCGCCACGTCAGTGGCCATCAACGCTGGATCCGAGGCCGCGGAAAGCATCCTTTCACGGCGCAATTCCATCGAACCGACCATCGGCGGAAATACCTGCAATATCATCTTGACAGTATCGATTGCGTCGAAAACCGGCTCCTTGTCCTCCTGCAGATCACGGTTATAGGTCAGCGGCAATCCCTTGCAGATAGTGAGAAGGGCAATGAGATCACCGTACACCCGGCCGGTCTTACCACGGGAGATTTCCGCAATATCGGGATTCTTTTTCTGCGGCATCAGACTGGATCCGGTACAAAAGGCGTCGCCCAGCTCGATAAAGCCGAACTCCTGTGAACTCCAGAGGATCAGATCTTCGGAAAAACGGGAAATATGCATGGTAAATATTGCCAGAGCCGACAACAGCTCACACATAAAATCGCGATCCGCCACCGTATCCATGCTGTTACGGGAAACAAAATCGAAACCCAGCAGTTCGCAGACCATTTCCCGATTGATCGGCAGAGTGGTCCCGGCCAGCGCCCCGGCCCCGAGCGGAAGCATATTCAGGCGGCGGCGGCAATCGATCATACGTCCGGCATCGCGGTCGAACATCTCCACATATGCCAGCAGGTGATGCGCGAAAAGTACCGGCTGGGCGTGCTGCAGGTGAGTAAAGCCGGGCATGATTGCGTCGGCATCGGCGGCGGCGCGGTCGACCAGCGACTTCTGCAGTTCCTTGATCCCTTCGACGATATGGGTGATCTCATCGCGCAGATAAAGGCGGACGTCGAGGTTGACCTGGTCGTTGCGGCTGCGGGCGGTATGGACACGCGCACCTTCATCGCCAAGTACCTTGATAAGTTCACTTTCAATATGCATATGGATATCTTCGAGTTCCGGAGTAAAGGTAAAATCTCCTTTCTCGATGCGCTCGCCGATTTTGTCGAGCTCGACGGCAATCTTGCCCGCCGTTTCCTTGGGGATTATCCCGGAAGCAGCAAGCATGGCCGAATGCGCCTTGCTGCCCATGATGTCATATTTGTACAGTCGCTTGTCATATGAGATCGACTCGGTGAAATCGGCCACGACTTTCGCGGTCCCGGTGCTGAAACGTCCGCCCCAAAGTGCCATTATCCATATCTCCAATATATATTTATTATTGCTGTGATAAACATTGTTCAAGCCGTTACTTTACCATGAATTACCGGATATTGCAATCGAACAAGGACAAAATCAGGCGAGGCAAGAACCGCAAGTTCAGACCTTGAGCAGCATGCAGTCGCCGTAACTGTAGAAACGCATCCGCTCCCGGATTGCCAGTTCATAGGCGGCAAGAACGTTTTCACGTCCGGCAAACGCTGAAACCAGCATAATAAGCGTACTTTTCGGTAAATGGAAATTGGTCAACAGCATATCAACCACTTTGGGCTGGTAGGGCGGATAGATAAAGATGTTTGTCGAACCGATCTGCGGCAATACTTTGCCATCGGCTCCGGCACAGCTCTCCAGCACCCGGACGGAAGTGGTTCCCACCGCCAAAATACGCCCGCCGGCATCCTTGACCCGGTTGATACGGGCCGCCGACTCCGCGGTCAGGACGAAACTTTCAGTGTGCATAAGGTGCTGCGTCACGTCATCAACAGAGACGGGCTTGAAAGTACCCGGTCCGACGTGCAGCGTCACGTTGACCTGTTCCACGCCCCGGGCGGCAAGCGTTGCCAGCACGTCGGCCGTAAAATGAAGACCGGCCGTCGGGGCGGCTACCGCCCCGGCTTCACGGGCAAAGATAGTCTGATAACGTTCGACATCCTGAACCGCATCGGCACGGCGTATGTAAGGAGGCAACGGCATATGACCGTAACGTTCCTGAATGGCAAAGTTGTCCGCAGAATTGAACTCGACGGTGAAGGAGCCGTCATCGTTTTTGGCCGTCACGGTGAACCAGTCGTCACCGGCAAAATCGCCTTCGGCGGTAATCAGGCGCACCCGGGTTCCGGGCTTGACCCGCTTGCCGGGTTTGAGCAGGCACTGCCAGCGCGATCCGTCCCCGCTCTCGGCGCGAATGAGCAATATCTCGATCCTGGCGGCACCGGGCTCTCCATTTTTAAGCCCGTACATACGAGCCCGCATCACCTTGGTATCGTTGAAAACCAGACAGTCGCCGGGGCGCAGGTAATCGACAATCTCACGGAACGGATGAATATCCATGGCGCCCGACCCGCGATCAAGCACCAGCATCCGGGATTCACCACGCTTTTCCGGTGGAAACTGAGCGATGAGCTCTTCCGGCAGAATAAAGTCAAAAAGATCGGTTCGCATTATTTTACCGCAGCTGACGCCTTATTGTTTTTTCATCTGCTCGCGGGCGCGCCGAAGATTGGCAAGCTCATCCGCAGTCAAACTGTTGATTCCGCTCTGGGATATTTTATCCAGCAGACGATCGATTTCTTTCGGCGATACCGCCTCGTTGCGGTAATTATTAGAACTGAAAGATTTGGCATTTTGATCCATAGGACGACGCGGATCGAAATCGCGCTTTTTGTCGTTATTCTTGTCCTCGGCAAACCCCCACCCTGGCGGTGGACTGGACTGACGGCGGCTGGCACCTGCGGACAGGAAAGCCAGGGGATCCCACTTGATATATTGGGAACAGAAGGCTTTCAGGAAGATGTAGCCGCCGACAAAGCCGCCCAGGTGAGCCAGGTGCGCGACATTGCCTTTAGCGCCGGAGTATTCACTGATGATCTCCAGCAGCGCATAAACGACGATCAAAGTCTTGCATTTGATCGGTACAGGCAGGAACAGAATAAGATATTCCTGATTGGGATCAAGCATCGCCATTGCCAGCATCACGCCGAAAACCGCCCCGGAGGCGCCGATTACGGGATAAGGCGACTTCCAGTTGGCCGCCACCCAGACCAGCCCCCCGAAAATACCGCTGATGAAATACAGAGACAAAAACCGTTTCCGCCCCAGAATAATGGCAACACCCTTGCCGAAGATATAAAGCCCCCACATATTGAAAAATATATGACCGATATTGGCATGCAGGAACATATAGGTGACCAGACGCCACAACTCCATCTTTCTGATGTCCGGCGCATCAAGACACATCGAAAGGATCATATCGTCGCGGCCCAGAAGGAAGATTAATGCGCAGGCAAGAATTATAAACCAGATGGCCTTGACGGCATCATCGGGCGAGCTGTCGGTTCTTCGGCGGTAATTTCTATCGGCAAACATATTATTTCCACAAAATGTTAAGTTATTACAAGTCGACCTCTTTATTATAAGCCGATTCCGCCAAAGTGCAAAAAAACAATGTCCGAATCTTGTTTTTTTCTTAAAAATAATACCCGCATAATTTCCATTTTTTCTTGTTTTTCACCATTGCCGACATATCTTAATGCAACCGTTATATTAACGAGGACAATAAAATATGAACTCTTCTTCAGTAATTCCTTGCCCCAAGCTGGAAAATGATTTTTACGATTGGTACGCCCGCCATGATTCGAAAAAGAAGATGGCATGGGAAAAACGTTATGACGTGATTTTCATCGGGGACTCGATCACCCACCTTTTTGAAGGCGACCCGAATATTCCCGGGCGCGGCGAAAAGGTCTGGAACCGGGAATACTCCACAGTAGAGGTACTGAATTTGGGGTTCGGGTGGGATCGTACGCAGAACGTGCTCTGGCGATTGAACAACGGCGAGTTTACGCACCAGCAGCCCAAAATGGTAGTCCTCAATATCGGAACCAACAACCTGACCGGTACTGAAAACGCCATGGAAAGCTCCGTTCCGGAAATCTTCGCCGGAATCCGGGCCATCTGCGAAAAAATCCATCGGGTGTCACCCCGTACCATGATACTATTAATGGGAATATTTCCACGCGGACGCAAGGATGAGAGTTTCCGCCAGCGCATCAAGGCACTGAACCGGCTGCTGGAAGCCTACGCCGCCCAATCCGACCGGATCCGTTTTATGGATATCGGCAAAAAATTTCTGAACGAAGAGGGCGACATCGTCGCCGAACTGATGCCGGATCTCGTCCATCCCAGCGAAAAAGGGTATAATATCTGGGCGGAAGCGATAAAACCGGTCTTCCAGGAAATCGCCAAAGTTTGACGTGAACATAACCGGAATTTGTTCCCGGTTATTTATCGGCTACAAATTCCGCGTAGTAGACAACCGGCTGATCCGCCCTTCCGGCAAATACGTTCTGTTCCGGCTGCGGAGCGGCGGGAGAGAGCAGTTCCAAACCGCAGGCACGGCAGGCACGAACCAGATTTACCAGCTCGACCTTACTAAGTCCGGCAATCAATTTGACATTGTCACCGTTTACCGTGATCCGGACGCTCTTTTCCGGGACCTTCATCTGTTTCATGATATGTTCCAGCAGCGACACGGTCCGTTCCGAATCCTTGACTGCCCAGACCTGCTGTACCTGAGAAGCTATGTCCGCAGGTTTATGATTGCGATCCACCGAAGCCATCGCATCGGTGAAAACCGGGGTATCGGCACCGCCATAACTGGCTCCGACCAGGCTTCCGGCAGAAATCAACCCGTTGAACCGGCCGGGAGTATAACCGGAGGGATCATCCGCCCGGACATTGCTGACGGGCCGATGAACGGCGACATTACGCACCATGCCGACTTCCGTTTCCCGATTGTTTCCAACGGGAACGACCGGTGGAGTGGTTTTGTCCATCATAATATAGAAACTCACGCCGCAACAAACCGTAAACGCCGCCGCCAAGCGCATAAAAGTCCCGAAATTAGCGGGAAAACGGACAACACGGCGCTCCCGGGCAATCGCAGCTTTAATGCGTTCGTTCATTCCCTCGGGGACATCGACCGCCATCGACCGATGCACATATTCATCAATAAGACGGTATTCCGCCAGGCGGCGCTGACATTCCGGACACGTACTGATATGCTGCAACAGGGGAGAATCGGAAGTCAATTCATGATCCAGAAACGCGCTTACGTCCTCAAATGAAGGACATCTGTGTTCCTGTGTGTTTTTTACGCTCATTTCTCCGCTCTCCATAATTATCACTTACTTAAACAAACCGGCATCGATATTATCCAGAATCATCCGCAACATCTCGCGCCCCCGGGCTATCCGGGACTTTACAGTTCCAATCTTACACTGCAGCTTTGATGCAATATCCTCATATGACATCTCGTTCACATGCCGCAAGACCATCGTCTCACGGACATTTTCCGGCAGATCGGCAATACCTTTTTCGACAATACTTTCCAGCTCGTTGGTCTTCAACGTTCCTTCCGGCGACTGGGACTCGTCGGGGACCGCCAGGTCTTCCTGGTCGGCCTCCTCCTCATGTCCCGGCCTTTTCTCCGAAAGGCTGATGTTGAGATCTCCTCCGCGTCGCCGGTTCCAATGGTATTTGTTCCTTGCCAGATTGACGACAATGCGATGCAGCCAGGTGTCCAGACTGGAATCGCCGCGAAAATCATCCAGCGCCTTATAGGCCCGGATCAACGCATCCTGTACCACCTCTTCGGAGTCCTCGTGGCTGCCGAGCAGCCCGTAAGCCACCTGGTAAAGGCGGGCGGAATAGTTGTCGACAATCGTGTCAAACACTTTTTTATTGCCGGACTTGAATTCCGCAATCAGCGTTTTGTCATCAACAGCGGTGACCTTCATACCATTAACCTGACCATTTAGACAGCGTATAAACGGAATTGTTGCGTCATTACGCCGTCTTTTTTCAAAATTTTTAAACTTTTTATTTCAAACGTCAGAAAATATCGTTTTACTTTTCCAGATTCGGTAAGATATTCTTATGTCGGACAGATATCAAGAGAACGAACCACATATTTTACTGTTCAAAACAAAAATGTCTTCATTTCTGATAAAAAACGTAATTATAGCTGACGGCACCGGGACAGAACCGTTTGCCGGTGCGGTGCGTACTGATTCGGGAGTGATAACAGACGTATATTCCGAAAAAAACGCCTATCCGGCGGCAGACAAACACTGTTATACGCTGGATGGCCGCGGCCTGATGCTCTGCCCGGGTTTCATCGACGCGCACGGACACTCCGACCTGTCGCTGCACGCCGCGCCGGACGCCTACGGCAAAATTTCTCAAGGCATCACCACTGAAATCAACGGCAACTGCGGGCTGTCACCGTTTCCGGTAACCGACGCCAACCGGGAGCATCTGGAGGAGCTTTATGCTTCATACAACGTACCGCTGTCCTGGACTTCTTTTGCCGGATATGCCGAAGCCCTGAGTCGACGGGAGCCGGCGATAAACACATTTTCGCTCTGCGGACACAATACGCTCCGCGCCGCAGTCTGCGGTTACGGCAAAACGGAACCTGATTCCAAACAACTGGCATCGATGTGCGACCTGTTCCGCAACTGCCTGGCCGAAGGCGCCGGAGGATTTTCCACCGGCCTGCTCTATATTCCCGGCAAATTCGCGTCACAGGAAGAACTCGTCGCGCTGCTGGGGGTACTCCGGGAGTTCCACCGTCCTTACACCACCCATCTACGCAGCGAAGGATTGTACCTGATCGAAGCACTGGAAGAAGCCATAAACTGTTCGCAACAGGCAAAAATCCCGCGCCTGCATATCAGCCACCTGAAAACAGCCGGAGCCGGAAACTGGCACAAACTCGAACAGGTCCTTGCCATGATCGGCAAGGCTCAGGCATCGGGGCTTAACATCACCGCCGACCGTTATCCCTACATTGAATCCATGACTCAACTGAGCGTTATTCTGCCCTCCCCTTATGATGATCTGGACGATGTTTCACTGCTCCGGAGGCTGCAGGACGATGGAGAAAGGCAGAAGCTTCGCACGGCACTCGACTCGTTCGCGCCGGAACGCTGGAGCAACACCCGGCTGATCTCGACATCCTTAGCGGCATTCCGTCACTTTCCCGGTCTCAACCTCCAGGAAATCGCCGACCGCTGCAACCTTGCGCCGCAACAAGTGTGCATCGACCTTTTGGCCGGGGATGCTCCCGGAACCATGGCGGCATTCCGGGGCATGAGCCGGGATAATTTGGAAAAGATCCTCCGCCAGCCCTTCATCTGCTGCGGTACGGATGAAACCGCCAGACCGCAGAATTACCATATCGGACGCAGTCATCCGCGTGGATTCGGTTCATTCCCGGAATTCTTCCGTCAGCTCTCGCCGGATCTTAAGCCGGAACAGATCATCCACAAAATGACCATGCTTCCCGCCACGATTTTCGGGCTGCGGAATCGTGGCAGAATCGCTTCGGGCTGCGCCGCCGATCTGGTATTGATCGATCCGGACAAATTCTGCGCCGGGGCCAGTTTTTCCGCGCCGCATGTTCCGGCAATCGGCATCCATCATGTCTTCGTCAACGGAGCGTTGTCTTTCTCCGGCGGAACCGTTATCAACCGCAACGGAAAAGTATTGTCCCCGGCAAAAGACATTTTCTAACATTTTTCTAACACGGCAATCACCTCGGAGTAACAAACAGGGGTTATATTGTTAAATAGTTAAGCAATAATTTGAGGATATTCTGATGGCTAAGGAAAAAATTCTGATCGTCGAAGATGAAGAAGACATCAGGGAACTGGTAAAATATAATCTGGAGCGCGAAGGCTATACTTCACTGACTGCGGTGGAAACCGGAGAAGAGGCGTTGCAT
>QKAL01000059.1 GCA_003246475.1 Lentisphaerota bacterium | reverse complement strand
GTTATTATGAACCTCTCCATAACCAACCAGAAAAACACTTCAAGAAATATTCGTACTATTTTTCCGCTGTTGAATGAATTGGGCGATGCCGAGTCCAAGGATGAAATGAGTTATTTTTTCCCATGGCGAGGAGGATTACTAGGAAAGGTGTCCTGCTCTCTCGCAGCTGAATATGGCGCCATGGTCAACATGCAGATCATGGCCGTATTCGATAATAAGAGCAACTCAGGACTTCTGGTCATTCCCCAAGATGTTACCGGCGGTATCAAAGGATTCATGATGCAGAAAAATGATCTTGCAAATGGTTTTAAAGTTAAGCATCACGAAATATGGTTTCCCGATGAAATGCTTCCTGCTTCTCTGGTATCCGGAGAAGGCATTGGCATGGCAACTTACTCTTTTTCCCGCGACATCAAGGCAGGAGAAAAGCTGGATGCTATCCCGGTCAGAATGTCAATCATTTCAGGGAATTGGAGAGAGGCATTGAAGAAGTATGTCGCTTGGACCAAAACCTGGTACAAACCCAATATTACGCCTCAGTGGTTTCAGGATTGTTTCACATTCATTTGCGAACACCCGGCATCATACTATTCCGAGGACTTAAAAAAATATATCGGAGCGGAAAAGTTGATTGGCGGAGAACATATCACCCAATGGGCCTTCTGGGAAGAGAGTAAAACGATTCCCAAGGAGGCCAGAACAGAGGCTTTTTCCCATTACCAACCTGGCGACTTCATCCCGGAACCCAAACGGGGCGGAATGAAGTCTTTCAAAGAAGAAATTCAACGTTATAAGGAGAAGGGGGCTGAGTTTTCCGTATACACTAATTTCCGTTTCTGTTGGAATGACAGCGAAATCGGCAAGAAACACGGCCTCGAATGGGCCTCTATCTCTTTACCTGGTGGCAGTTATGCCTCCGCTGTATTCCCCAAAGAAATCTATTGCATGTGCTTTTATGATACAGAAAACTGGCCCCAATATCTGGCAGAGACTTTCCGTAATTTGATTAAGGAAAGCGGAATCAAATCCATTTACATCGATGAGCTTGGAGTTCAAATGCCATGCTATAATCCTGCTCATCCGCATTTTAAGCAAGGAGAATATCCTACCAGCTCTCCACGAGTGGCCAATGGACTGAAACTGATCCGCGATTACATGAAGAAGGCAGACCCGGAAGCCGCGTTGATGACCGAACATCCCGGCAGCGACTGGCTTACTCAGTATGTCGATGGAGCTTGGGACGAAACGTTTTATAGCGGCGCATTCCCGTTCGTAGAAAAATATTACGACGACAATCGTCTCTGCTATTTTCGCTTTTGTTTTCCGTCATTCAAACAGGCGGAGTGGGGGTCCAGCCTACATCACGTCAACCGCAGTTTCTTTAACGGTATGGGCTGGGACTTTAATGGTGGAGACCACAACGTTTCCCGGGTACTCGGCCAAGTTCTCAAGGAAAACGGCAACGCCATCTCCTCATTGAACCCGGAACCGCTGATTGCCACCAGTAATCCGGAATTGCTGGCAAACCGCTTCCCTGCTGCTGACAAAATCATCTACACAGTTTATAATAAAGGAATCAAAACGGTAACTGGCAAAATTCTGGAAGTTCCGGCGCTTAAGGGGCATTATGTAGAACTGGTAAACGATACGGAACTGAAAAACGGTGCGGAACTGACCGTCCCGGCGGAAACAGTACGCGGCGTGGCGCTTTTGCCCGAGGCCATGATCGTTTCCCTGAACAATGGCAAGGTTAATATCGCGGTGAAAATGCCCTATGACAAATTCCGGCTGACAGCCTACCCCCAAGTAGATGATTCGCACCTGAACACCTCCAAGGGGGTATCGCTGGATTTAAAAAATGGCAAGTGTGAAGTTTCTGTCGCCGAACGCTTCGGAAAAAATTGTGATAAACTGATTTTAAAATTGATGGACGGTCCGTATCTGATCGATGAACGCGTCTTGGCAGCGGAATAACTTATGCATGTGATTGAATGGGATGGAATGTTGTTGACGCCGGAACAAGGCATGATCTTGGGAAACGGCGACTTGTCGGTCAGCGTTTATCAGCGGGCCGACCGGATCGTCTGGCGTTTCGGTAAGGGCGATGTGTGGGATAGGCGTTTGGATCAATCGCGGGATCCGCGTCCGGCGCATATCGATGAACTGGCTCATGGGCTGGAAGTTGAGCGTTGGTGCTGCGGTCCCTACGGCGGCCCGGTAGAAGCGTTAAACGGGACTCAAAATCCACAACGGATGAATGAAATATGCCAGGGTGTGCCGCCCAGCTACAGCCATCCTTTTCCTGTCCCCAAACCAGTCGGAGAACTGGCGTTTTACCTCCCTGCCGACTTCCGCAGGCTGAAGCTGAAGCAAAAGCTGTTCATTGAAGAAGCTCGACTGGAAATTATCGGAAACTGGGAGACCGGGGAAAGGCTGGTCGTCAACAGTTTCATTCTGCCCGATGACAACGTACTTGCCGTGGACTGGCGGTTGGAAAATGTCGACTGGCAGGGAACGGTGATCGAATCTGGCAACGAGTTTTTCGCCCCATTCTCGCGCTGGTATTTCGACTTGTATCGGAAAACTGATATGTGCTATGAGGAGTTTGCCGACCGCAATAACCTCGATCCGGGCTTCCCGATGCATCCGACACGAGAAAACCAGGAGACGTTGCCGTTCCCGCAGGTACGGGATATTGATGGAATGCTTTGCATCGAACAGAAATTTCCCGGCGAGGCGACGTTTCCGGAAGGTTTTGCCTATCGACTGACGCCGTTCGGACCTGGCAGCGAAATTGCCGAATACCGTTTTCTGCGGTTAAAAACGGCGCAGTTGCGGTTGACGCCGCAGGGCAAAGCCGATCACGGGACGATACTGATACATATGTCCACCAGTCTGAGCGATGGCGGGCTGGACGAATGCCAGTCGCGGGCGCGGCAGGATTATGCAGCGTTCGATTTTGCCGCCATCGAGAAAAAGAATCGAGACATGGCAGCGACTTTCTGGTACAAGTCCGGTATCGACCTTAACGGTCAGGCACTGGAACAAGTATGGTATGAGACGTTGCATTTGCAACGCTGTATTTATGGCAACGGCAAAGTACCGCCCGGACTGATGCTTCCCGCCACCATCGGTGATTACGTCCGCTGGCACGGCGACTACCATTCCAATTACAATTTCCAATCGCCATTCTGGGGCGTGGCCGCAGCAAACCACCCAGAACTGCTGGAGAGCTATTTTCAAGGGGCGGAGTTTTTCCACCGGATTGGATGCAAGATTGCCCGCGATTATTACGGCTGCCGTGGCGCCTTTATACAGCTTACCGCCTATCCCATTAAGGCAAAAGACGACTATCTGGGGTGCTGTCCGATGGGCCGCATGGCCTACATGACCGGCTGGTTGTGGCATCTGCATTGGGAATATTACACCCATACGCTTGACCGCGAGTTTCTGGTAAATCGTTGCTGGCCGCTACTGCGTGATTGTGCACTGTTCTACACCGATTTCATGAAAAAAGAAGCCGACGGACTTTATCATGCCTTTCCGTCGAACTGTGGGGAAGATGGGTTCAACGGCGATCCATCGTATTACAGGGATCGCAAGGAAATACTCCAGCACGCCCGTTTCACGCTGGAAACCGCGTTGAAGGCCGCGCAAATCATCGGTAACAGCGAATTTACTGCCGAATGGCAGGAACGGTTGGCGCACTGGCCTCCAGTAAGCGAGCATGATAGTCACAAGCAAGGTTTCGAAGAACATTCGCTTAACCCGCCGGAATTCAATTACGAACGCTGGATTGACGCTACCCCGGATTCGGCAACACCGCTATTCAACCGAGGTCATGAGTTTTGGACATGGTACAGCGGCCACCTGCCGATGCTGATGCTCACCGCATTGCGCAACCGGCTTTTTGTACCGCAACGCGATTTCTCCAATTTTTGTACGTTGATTGACCGTTGGCGCGAACCCAACGGCACGATTACGGCCATGAGCACCGTACGCTACGGCAGAACCGGTGCATGGGTGGAGACATTGGGCATCATCGGCGCAATTCAGGAGATGATGTTGCAAAGCTGGCGCGGCTATCTTGAGGTATTTCCGGCATGGCCGGAAAACGTCGATGCGGAATTCCATGGACTGCGGGCAGAAGGTGCGTTTCTGATCGGTGCGAAATATAAAAACGGCAAGATTGCGGTAATAAAAATTCACAGCGAAAAAGGTGGGATTTGCCGTATCTGGAATCCCTGGCCCCAACATAAGATTAAAATTGCTGTACTGGGAGAGATCAAAGAAGGTGAAATTATCGAATTTTCGACCGTTTCCGACGGCAATTATAAACTTGAAATATTTAACACAGACAGGACTTAAGAGATGGCATTACATGGTATTGACTGGGTGGTATTCGGCGGGTTGCTGTTGATTATTTTGGGATTGGGAACATATACAAGGCGGTATTCCGGTTCGGTGGTGAACTTTCTCGCTGCCGGACGTTGCAGCGGGCGTTATCTTCTGGCCGTTTCGGAAGGAATGGCCGGATTCGGCGCAATCAGCGCGGTTGCAGGGTTTGAAATGACCTATAAGGCCGGGTTCTCAATGACCTGGTGGGCCATCCTGCTCTCGGTTGCCATGATCTTTGTTTCGATGTCCGGCTGGTGCGTTTACCGTTTCCGGGAAACCCGGGCGCTGACGCTGGCGCAGTTTCTCGAATCACGCTACAGCAAGCGTTTCCGCATCTTCATGGGGATTCTGGCATGGATCGCCGGTATTCTCAATTTCGGATTGTTTCCGGCTGTTGGAGCTCGTTTTTTTATTTATTTCTGCGGTTTGCCGGAATGGAATGTGATGATCGGTTCGTTCCAGCTTTCGCTGATGTATGCACTCGTTATGATCGTTCTTCTTGGCGTTGCGCTCTATCTGATCTTCGTCGGCGGGATGATCGCGGTAATTGTGACCGATTTCGTACAGGGTATCTTCTGTAACGTGGCATTCGTGGTACTTCCACTGGTGTTGCTCTGGCGTTTCGGCTGGAACTCGATAGTGGAAACGGTTGGTAAAGCCCCGGCAGGGCAGTCGATGCTCAACCCCTTTAATGCCGCCGCCACCGCCGACTTTAACTTGTGGTATTATATCATTGCAATGTTTGGTGCCTTCTATACGCTACTGGCATGGCAGGGAACGCAAGGATACCGTACCGCCGCCATCACACCGCACGAATCGCGCATGGCGTCAATCCTTGGCAACTGGCGCGCCATGGCCACGGTTGCGGCCTTATTGCTGCTTCCAATCTGCGCCTATACTTTCATGAACGGTTCGGAATGGACCGTCCAGGCGGCGCAGGCCAAAACCGTCATAAATACTATTACCAGCAAGACGTTGCAGATACAGCAGACCGTTCCTGTGGCATTGCGGTTCATTCTCCCGGCTGGAGCGCTGGGGCTCATGGCTGCAATGATGATGGCGGCTTTTGTCGGCAATCATGACACCTATATGCATTCATGGGGCAGTATATTTATACAGGACGTCGTCCTGCCTTTACGCAAGACCCCGCTTAGCCAGGAACAGCACGTCCGCTGGCTGAAATGGTCGATCTTCGGAGTGGCCGCATTTATATTCCTGTTCAGCCTCTTCTATTCCCAGAACGAGTATATTCTGATGTTTTTTGCCATGACCGGTGCTATTTTTCTCAGTGGGGCAGGCGCGGCGGTAATCGGTGGGCTTTATTGGAAGCGCGGCACGACCGCAGGAGCATGGAGCGCGGTCATCTGCGGCTTGAACATCACTCTCGGCGGGGCGCTGTTACGGCGTTTGTGGCCGGAGTTTCCTGTCAACAGCATGTGGATGTTTTTCATATCCTGCGTCACCTCATCGCTTTTGTATGTAGTGGTTTCGCTGTGCGGCAATACGTACTGCGACATGGACAAGCTTTTCCATCGCGGCAGGTATCGCGTTGAAGACGACGTCACCGCAGAAGAAAGTGTAACCGGTTGGCGCGCATTGATTGGTATTGACGAGCATTTCACCGTCAAAGACAAGCTGATTTATTTCGGCAGTCTGGCTTGGACACTTGGTTTAATTGCCGTATTCTTTACCGGAGTAATTATCAATGCCGTTTGCCGCCTGGAGGACGGGGTTTGGGCCGGGTTCTGGCACGTTTATGTCTGGTTTTATCTGGTGATGGCAGTTGTCGTAACGGTATGGTTCATCATTGGCGGGTTGCTGGACTTTCGGAAGCTTTTCCAACGCCTATCCTCCGCCAATCCCGATGAAAGTGATGATGGAACGGTCCGTGATGACAAATTTGAATGCCGATAACGTCCGGAAAATTGCGCACATTTAAAAAAAGGACTTGAAAAAGCGCCTGTTTCCAGATTGATTTGTTTAGCTACAAACAATTTAAAAAAGGAAACAGGCAATGGAAAATATAACGCAAGAATCGGTCAAGGCAATCAGTGGAGCGATCAAAGTCGACGAAAAAGAGGTATTGGCACATCTGGATGGTTTGGTGCGTCAATCGGTGGAAGATACGCTCAATGGGCTGTTGAATGCGGAAGCCGATGCGATTTGCCAGGCGTCGAGATATCAGCGAAGCCCGGATCGAACCGACACGCGGGCGGGGACTTACAAACGAAAACTGCTAACAACCGCCGGAAAAGTAGAACTGACCGTGCCACGGTTGCGAACGTTACCGTTTGAAACGCAGATCATCAAGCGTTATCAAACGAAGCAAAGTTCAGTAGAAGAAGCGTTGATTGAAATCGCATGGTCCAAAAACTCGATTGAGCTCAGAATGTGATGTATTTACGATGTAAAACCGTTAAAAAATGTCTGCTTAAATGATATGTTTTCATCAAAAAAGATGGGAATTATATCATTTTGAAAACTGAAATATGGAAAGCGGCAAAGCTGTTGCTTACGCAGCTTTTGAAGCTGGATATTAATGAACAACTTGTTCGTGAAGCTGATTATTTGAAAGCTGAAAATCAGGTATTGAAAAACCAGCTTACGCAATCCGGAAAACGCTTGAAATTTACTGATGAACAACGACGTTTGCTTGCTGTCAAAGCCAAGGCGTTAGGTAAAAAATTAGCCGACGTTGTCACTATTGTTAGTCCGGAAACCATCCTGCGTTGGCAAAAGAAACTTGCTGCAATGAAATTTGATTCATCCAAACTCGAACGCAAAGCCGGACGACCTCGGGTTGAGCTTGACATTGAACAACTGGTTTTGAAACTGGCAAGAGAAAACCGATCCTGGGGATATACTCGCATTGCTGGAGCCATCAAAAATCTGGGAATAAAGATCTCTGGCTCAACAGTCGCAAATATCATGCATCGGCATGGTTTTAATCCGTCCGGGGAACGAGTAAAAGGCGGTATGACGTGGGCCGAGTTCATCAAAATTCATAAAGATGTGATCTGGGCTACCGATTTTTTTACCGTCGAAGTTTGGACGCCGCTGGGACTGGCAACCTTTTACGTGTTGTTTTTCATTCAGGTCAAAACGAGGAGGATTGTTCTGGGTGGAATTACCGCCCATCCTGATGGAGAATGGATGGCGCAAATTGCCCGGAACCTGACCGGCTG
>QKAL01000111.1 GCA_003246475.1 Lentisphaerota bacterium | reverse complement strand
GCCCTATCTTTTTTCGGGCTAGATAAAAAAAATGTTAAAAAAATCTGGCATTTACATATGAGGCGTGCTAAAGTATCGTCTGCGGATTAATATTTATTAAAATAAAGTTTGGAGTGAGATAATGACAAGAGATGAAGTTAAACAAGCAGTTATCGATATTATCAACGATATTCTGCCGGAAGGCGACTGTTCCGGGGTCGATCCCGAGCAGCGCTTACGCGACCAGCTGGATCTTGATTCGATGGATTTCCTTGACATCGTGATGGAACTGCGCAAGGCTTACAAGGTGGAAGTCCCGGAAGCCGACTATCCCCAGCTGGCAACGTTGAACAGCTGCGTCGATTATCTCTTTCCGAAAATGGAAAATATCTGATTCTGTTTTCGATATGATTTCAAGCCGCGGTCAATCCCGCGGCTTTTTTTTGCCCATAGAGCCTGAGTATTAATACCATACTGTCCGTAGCGGAATGAAACATCCCTGCGTCTTGCCTTTCCCATTTGGGCTAAAGTCCGTCAGCGACTGAAAAAAAACGTATTTTTTCACTCTTTTTACTACAATAAATTCATAAATCATATACTTTAATGAAAGTAAGCCGAATTACGCAGGAATATAAGATGTTGCGTGGCCGGCGGTGTATTTGCCAATCATATCGGGGGTATTCGATAGTCATATAATTACCACCGCAAAAGTCGGAGGAATGAATTATGGGAAGAAGGGTTTCTTTTTGGGCGTCTATGTGCTTATTGGCCGTTCTGGTCGGTTGTGAAAAAAAACACGCGGTGACGGCGCCGCCGCCGTCGGTCACAGTTGCTCCGGTAACCAACGGTTATGTGGTGGATTCCAGCGAATTGATCGGACAGGCCAAGGCGGATGAAGACGTTGATCTGGTCGCGCGTGTCCAAGGGTTTCTGCGCAAACGCAACTTTGTGGAAGGTTCGCTGGTAAAGAAAGGCGAGCTGTTGTTTGAGATTGAAAAGGATCAGTATCAGGCGGATGTAAAGAGCGCCAACGCCGCATTGGAAAAAGCCCAGGCGAAGATGATGAATGCCGTGATTGAATATGACCGCCAGGCGAAACTTTTAAAGGAAAACGCCACTGCCAAGCGTAATTATGATGACGCGCTGGCCAATAAGATGGAAGCCGAGGCCGGGGTGATGGACGCGCAGGGACAGCTTGATCTTGCCAACCTCAACCTCTCCTATACCGATGTGCTTTGTCCGTTTGACGGTCGCGTCGGCCTGGCCACTTACAGTGTAGGGAACGTGGTCGGACCAACCAGTAAAACGCTGGCTAATGTGGTCAAACTTGACCCGATCCGGGTAGTTTTCAATGTCAGCGAAGTGGACATTCTGCGCCTGAATATTCGGCGTGAAGAGATGAACGTTAAGCCGGGCAGCCCGCCGTCGGACGTGATCCTGAAGCTGATTTTTCAGGATGGCACGGTATATTCCCACCACGGGAAGATCGGTTATTCCTCCAATAAGATCAATGCTTCGACGGGGACGTTGATGGTGGAGGCGCTTTTTCCCAACCAGGAATTCATCATAGTTCCGGGGATGTATGTGAAGATTGTCATCGAGGATAAAAACAAGACTCCGGCGCTATTGATTCCCCAGTCGGCGGTGATGGAAAATCTGGCCGGTAAATATGTTCTTGTGGTCGGCAAGGATAATGTCGTGGAGATGCGTTCGGTTAAGACCGGTCTGAAGGCCGGTCCTTGTATTCAGGTGGCCGAAGGGCTGCAGGAAGGCGAGTTGGTGATTATCGATGGTTTGCAGAAGGTTCGCAAAGGCAGCAAGGTCAGCCCGTTGCTGGATAAGAACTTTTCCCAGAGTGTGAGCGTTCCGGTCGGTAATAACGGAAAGGCCAAAACTGCATCGGATGCGGCGGTTCCGGCGGCTCCGGAAAAGAAATAGGAGCACACGGAGATGATAAGTCAATTTTTTATCGAACATCCGCGTTTCGCGCTGGTGATTTCCATTGTTATCACCATTGCGGGTCTGATTTCCATTTACAATCTGCCGGTGTCGCAGTATCCCAACATCACACCGTCGCAGATCCAGGTAACCGCCAGCTATCCGGGTGCTGACGCTGATACGGTGATGAAGACGGTGGTCGAGCCGATTGAGGCGGAAGTTAACGGGGTGAAACGGATGATGTACATCTCCTCCACCAGCGGGGACGACGGTTCGGCGACGATCACCGTTACCTTTCCCGCCGGTACCGATGGCGATATCAACACCGTAAACGTGATGAACCGGGTAAACCGGGCGGAACCCAAACTGCCGTCCGAAGTCAAAGCCCAGGGGGTGACAGTCAAGGAGAAGTCGACCAACATGCTGCTGGTCATCAACCTCTATTCCCCCAACGGCACCTACAACTCCATTTATCTGAGCAACTACATCACAATCAAGATCCGCGACGAAATCATGCGTATCCCCGGTGTCGGCGATGCCAATATCCTTGGCGCGGCTAATTATTCCATGCGTATCTGGCTGGATCCCAGCCGGATGGCTAATTTCGGAATGACGGTTGATGATGTTACCGCCGCAATTCAAAACCAGAATGTCCAGGTGGCGGCGGGAGCCGTAGGCGAGTCGCCGATCAATAAGGATCAGGTTTTCCGTTATACCGTGCAGACCCAGGGGCGTTTGACCAACAAGGAAGAATTTGAGAACATTGTAATCCGCGCGGCGCAGGATGGCGCCAACATCAAGATCAAGGATGTTGCCACCGTCGAACTCGGGGCTGAAAATTACTTTTCCAACAGTACGCTCAATGGCAAACCTGCATCATTGCTGGCGGTGTATCAGCTGAATGACGCCAACGGATTGCAGATCGCCGAGGCTTGCCGTAAGAAACTCGAAGAACTGAAAAAAGACTTTCCGCAGGACTTGGACTATGGTATCCAGTACGATACGACGCGCTTTATTCAGGCGTCCATTGACGAAGTGGTAAAGACGCTGTTCGAGGCCGTGTTGCTGGTTATTCTGGTGACCTGGCTGTTTCTGCAGGACTGGCGTGCCACGCTTATTCCGACGATTGCCATACCGGTGTCGCTGATCGGTACTTTTGCCGCGTTGATGGCGCTGGGGTATTCCATCAATCTGATTACGTTGTTCGGCCTGATTCTGGCGATTGGTATTGTGGTGGATGACGCAATCGTGGTCATTGAAAACGTCAACCGGTTGATGGAGGAGGAAAAACTTTCGTCGAAGGAGGCTGCCAAGAAGACGATGCTTCAGGTGACCGGTCCGGTCATTGCCACGACGCTGGTGTTGCTGGCGATGTTCATCCCGGTCTGCTTCCTGCCGGGGATCACCGGCGAGATGTACCGTCAGTTCGGGGTGACGATTTCCGTGTCGGTGTTCATCTCCTCGATTAACGCGTTGACCCTGTCTCCGGCGCTTTGCGCGGTGATTCTTAGACCGGGCGGCGAGAACCGGCGTTTTTTCCTGTTCCGCTGGTTCAACGCTATTTTTGAGAAGATAACGCATGGCTACTCGAAAATCGTCGCGGTATTGGTACGCCGTTCTGTGCTGATCCTGCTCGCTTACATTATACTGATGGGGGTTACCTGGAAGATCTACGGTCTGCTGCCGACCGGTTTCATCCCCAACGAAGACCAAGGCGCGTTCATGGTCAACGTTCAGTTGCCGGATGCGGCGGCATCTCCCCGTACCGACCGGATTGTGGAGCGGGCGGCGGAGATCATGCGCCAGACTCCCGGCGTCAGTGACGTGATGACGACTACCGGGTTCAGCATTATTACCAGTACCAACGCTTCAAATAACGCATTCCTGATCGGGGTTCTCAAGGACTGGAGCGACCGTAAAACACCACAGCTGGCGCAGAATGCCATTATCCGGGAGCTACAGGGCGAGTTTTTCACTATTCCCGGGGCGATGATCATGCCATTTCCGGTTCCGCCCATTCCCGGTCTCGGTACCACCGGGGGTTTTTCATATGTGCTTGAAGACTTGACCAACGGGAGTCCGGCGCATCTGGCGGCGGTCAGCGAAAATCTGATCTTTGAAGCAAACCAGCGGCCGGAACTGAGCGGCGTGTTCACCACGTATCGTGCCAACGTGCCGCGAATCTACCTCAAGTTCGACCGTGAAAAGGCCCTGAAACTGGGCGTGCCGATACAGGAGATCAACAGCGCGCTGTCTGGATTGCAGGGCTATACCTATGTCAACGACTTCAATATGGCGGGTAAAGTGTTCAAAGTCGAAGTGCAGGCGCAGGAAAAATACCGCGGCGACATCACCGATATCGGCGGCGTCTATGTCCGTAATAACCAGGGGGAGATGGTCCCCTTGAGTACGCTGGTGGAATTCGAGACCCGGTTCGGGCCGCAGTATATGACCCGCTACAACCTCTATCCGTCGGTAATCATCAATGGCAGCTCTGCTCCGGGGTATAGTTCCGGACAGGCTATGCAAGTCATGGAGGCGTTGTCCAAGAAGCTTCCGGAAGGCATGAAATATGATTGGACGGATATCTCCTATCAGGAAAAACTGGCGGGCAATCAGACCGTTTACATTTTTGCTCTGGCGTTGTTGTTCATCTATCTGTTTTTGGTGGCGCAATACGAAAGCTGGATGATTCCGCTGGCGGTAATGCTTTCGGTGCCGATCGCCTTTTTCGGGGCGTTGCTTTTCCTGCTGGTGGCGCGACTGGATAACAATATCTATACCCAGGTCGGTTTTGTGCTCCTCTTCGGTCTGGCGACCAAGACTGCGATTCTGATCGTTGAGTTTGCCAAGAAGAAGCACGAGGAGGACGGCGTACCAATCATTGAAGCGGCTATTTTTGCGGCAAAACTGCGTTTCCGCGCGGTGGTGATGACCGCGGTTTCGTTTATCCTTGGAGTGTTGCCGTTGGTTATCGCAACCGGGGCAGGGGCGATGAGCCGGCGTTCGCTGGGAACGGCGGTTTTCGGCGGGATGTTCATCTCCTGTATTTTCGGTACCATTCTTATCCCTTCATTTTACGTGGTGATCCAGTATCTGGTTGAATTGCGAAAAAAGAAGCGGTTGCCGGGAAAGGCGGAGGAGTCGGTTTCCTGATGCTGCGGATCGGGAGGATGACCGGATGGTTCGGGGCAGTGTTGTTGCTGTTGCTGCCCCTGTCCGTTATTTCTCAGGCGCCGCCGGAGTTTAAAGAGGAGTCTTGCCTGCCGGAGTCAGCGGGAAAATATGTTTCGCCGTATTCGGTCCGGTTCCGCGTTCCTGAACGGGAGCTGATCGGGGATATCCTTGGCGGCAACCGGGGTAATATCCGCGAGCAGTCTACCCTGCCGTTTTACCGCTGGGATTCCCATTTTGTGTTGCGGCGCTATGGCGCTTGGGGACCTCCGGCGCGGCATTATCCGCAACCGACAATAGTGTTGAACAAGCCTGTCGAGTGGCTGCGGCAACGACTTCTCGCAACCGGGCTGCGGTTTGTCGGTTACGACTATCAGCACCATCATATCCCCGACTGGGAGCCCCCTGCTGACTGGCCGTGGTTGAAAGTCCCTTCCGGCCGTAATGCCAAAGGTGTGGATTGTAGTAATTTTACCTCTTTTGTCTATAACCAGGCGCTGGGAATTGTGCCCGATACCGATGTTAAAAAACAGGCGTCTGAGATGGACGTTCCTTTGAACAGCAAAATATTTGCCTCGCATCGCGAAGCCATTGTCCGGGCCAGCCGTATCGCCATTCCCGCGACCTTTGCCGAATTTGTCAAAGTGCTCAAGCCCGGGGATCTATTGTTTCTTATCCGTGGAGATGGCGAAGCTTATCATGTGGCGATCTGGGTCGGCGAATTTGGTCAGTCCCCGGACGGAAAGCCGCTGGTGTTAGACAGCACAGGAATGGCAGGAGAACCGGACTTCAATGGCAAACGGATTCCGCCGGGGGTGCATCTGCGCCCGGTCAGTGAGACGTCCAGCTATTTCAAGTTTGCCGGGTATGCGTTGCGGCTGATTGAATGAGCTTATTTTCGGTCAGGCTCAAGGATGACAATAAATGGCAACCCGGGCGCGTTGAAATTGTCCAGCAGTGCCGCGGTTTCCGGTGCGGAAAAATCCTCGGCTTGATATTTTATTACCTCAAAGGGTTTGAGAACTTCGATGACCTTCTCATCTTTGAAAGTGGTACGGTCCATTTCCAGGCAGTTTTTGCACCATGTGGACCAGAAGTCGATAATTACCGGTTTTCCTGTTTGCCGTGCTTCATTCAAACGTTCTCTTAATTTCGCGAGTTCATTCCGGGAAGAGGTTGCGCGGGATGCCAGCGGCAGATTGCGCCAGCCGATGTAGGCGTAGTACAGAGCGAAAAGGATAATAAAAGCGCCGAAGACATACTTTACCGTTGTCATCCAGCGTCCCGGTCGTGGCAGTACCGCCATTCCCGCCCCGGCGAACGGCCATGGCAGCGCCATTCCGATGCCCAGCAGCAACGGCAGCAGCAGGGCCTGATAATGTCCGGCGGCATAGAGTTTTACCGAATACACCAGTACCGCCAGCACCACCGGAGCCACGCAGGCTCCCGCCAGCAGAGCGGCAACTCCGCCGAGGAGAAAAACAGCAGCCAGCCGGCCATGCTCCATATTTCTTGTATTGATTTTGCTGCCGAAACGGGAAAAGTCGATGTTGATCGCTCCGAACATCCCCAATGCCAGAAAAACAAACACGGCGGCGATGGCGAAATTGAACCAGGGATTGGAATTGAGCGTTCCAAACTGAGCCCCTGTCAGTACCGCTATGACTCCCAGCGCGCCATATGCCAGTGCCATTCCCAAACCATAGGCGCTGCCGCGCAGCAAGCCGGTCATCCGGTTTTCTGCGCCTTTTCCTGCGCCGATGATAGCCAGGTTGATCGGGATCATCGGCAGGACACATGGTGTAAGGTTAAGCCCGGCGCCGCCAAGCAGAATCAGCAGGATGATGACCAGCAGACTGCGTCCTTCGAATATTTTCGGCTGTTTGTCCCCTTTGACGAAATGGAGGAATTTGTCAGCATTCATGTATCCCCCTTCGCTGCGGATGACTTTGAACCCCTTGAAAATTTCTTCTGTATCCACAGTCGAAGTTACTTCGGGAGTACTCATTAACGGAGCGGCGGTACCGACGGTGAGATTTATGTTTTCGGGACGGAAGCACAGTGCCGGCTTGCCTTCCGCCGCATCACGGCAGCCTTGAGATGAGATGCTGATGTTGAGTGGTTTTTCTGCTTCGGCGGCGGTGAACTTCCATACCGCTTCCGGAGCCGGGTAGATAGTTACTTTGCCGTAGACACTGTCCTCGTGTTCTGCTGTTGACGGGAGCGATGACGGTTTCAGTTCCCTGCCGCCGGAACCGGCAGCCTTTACCGTTGTACTGTCTTTATACAGATAGTGGTTGGCGGGAATAATGACTTTGACAGAGAGTATTCCGCCGTTTTCCTCCGCCTGCCATGTGAAAGGAGTTTTTGCCGGCAGTACAATACTGATAGTCAGGAGTAATATGGATAATATCAGTTTCATCGGTCAATCCCTATACTTTTACGTTTAACCCGCTGAATGAATTTTACAATACTGCTCTTGAAATATTATTTTAATGCCTTATGATAAAAAAACAAATCATAACTTTTAT
>QKAL01000240.1 GCA_003246475.1 Lentisphaerota bacterium | reverse complement strand
ATGGCTATCCAAAATTAAAAGGTAACATCCAGAATATGGATGCATCATGCTCTATTTTCAACCTCTGAGCTCAATCTACATTATTAAAAAACTTGCACACGGCGTTAATTTATAATCAAACAACTTTGAGTTCGATGTGTTTACCGCAAGCGGCGGCGTAACGTTCGAGGGTTTCGATTGTTACGTTGCGTTTACCGTTTTCGACTTCGGCAATGTAGGATTGACAAGTATTAAGCAGTTCAGCCAGTTCTTTCTGTGTTAGTCCTTTGGCTTTTCTGGCTTCATATAAATCCCGGGCAATGGAAATACTCAGCCTTGCATTATTTACAGCCTGGGCATTTGCCGGATCTTCCAGAAACGCTTTGCGCTTGGCTGATTGGCGTTTATATATCTTATCTTTATTGGCTTTAAGGTATTGTATATCTTTAAGTAATTCTTTATCATTCATTTTAGTAGACCTTCTTTTTTCAAGAGCTTCATGATTTTTTCTGCTTTCTTCAATTCCGGCTTTGGTATTTTCTGCGATTTCTTGACATAACCATACAAACCGTAAATCACATCATTCGGAGCATAAGTATAAAAGACCCTGACATTACCTGCATCGATTACCCTTATGGCAAAAAGCTTATTGCTTCCGATTATCTTTTCACCTAACGGCATTCTAAGCATACCATTGGCCTCAAGCTCATCTACAATGAGGTTATATTCAGCTCTAATCTCCAAAGATTGAGAATTGATAAAATCCTCAACCTGCTTTAATTCAATGTATTTTTTCTTCTTCATAGTCTATTTTATCACTTATAAGTAATTTTGTCAATCTTTTACTGCTAATTCTTATATTTCCATGGACAATTAAGTCTTGAATTTTAACAATAATTACTTGCACAGTATCAGGCAAGTAGACAAATTATCAGGCAAGTGACATTCTCTCGCTGAAAAGCGATACTTTATAAAGATGATTTTTATAAAAGTTGTTATATTTCCCTCTATGGTAGATTCTTATATAATAGGCAAGTGTGCAGATATTTGCCTGCTTTCATGGATGAGAGAACTAGAGTTATCCGGGTTGGGCGTTTATCTTTAAATCATGTAACAAACAATATGGCGGCGGAAAATTTCTGCCGGTAATTAAATTTTCCCGCTTCCTTAGCGCGCAGCGCGGAGGTTGAAGCGGTACAAACGTCATCCGTCGTACGGATACATGAAGGAAACACGTAAAATGAAAAACTCGTTATTTGATCTCGAAGGCAAAGTAATTGCGGTAACTGGTGCAGCTGGAGTGCTTGCAGGCGGAACCGCTAAATATCTGCTCGAACAGGGCGCGACTCTGGTTATGCTTGACCTCTTTCAGGACAAAGTCGACCAGGTTGTGGCTGACTGCAAAGCAACCATTTCCGAAAAAGTTTCCGGCTATGCCTGCAACGTTCTCGACCAGACTATCCTTGATGACGTTTACGAAAAAATCATGGCTGAACACGGCAGAATCGACGTACTGATCAACGGTGCCGGCGGTAACATGCCCGGCGCGACTATCGGTCCGGACCAGACTATCTTCGACCTGAAAATCGAAGACTACGACAAAGTTCTGGCCCTGAACCTGAAAGGTACCGTAATGCCGACTATCACTTTCGCGAAAGCCATGGCAAAACAGAAGAGCGGCTGCATTGTAAACTTCTCTTCCATGTCTGCCGGACAGGCCCTGACCCGCGTTCTCGGTTACTCCAACGCCAAAGGCGCTATCGACAACTTTACCCGCTGGATGGCGGTTGAACTGGCTCAGAAATTCAGCGGCGACATCCGCGTTAACGCAATCGCTCCGGGATTCTTCGTAAGCCATCAGAACCGCGCCCTGCTGCTCAAGGAAGACGGTACTTTCACTGAACGCGGAAACCAGGTAATCAATAAGACTCCGATGGGTCGTTTCGGCGAACAGGATGAAGTTTTCGGCTGCATCCATTACCTGATCAGTGAAGCCGCTAAATTCGTTACCGGTACAGTTATCCCGGTTGACGGCGGATTCTCTGCATACACCGGCGTATAATCGGTTTCGGCTGGCGCCGATCAGCATTGCAACGAGGCCGACGTTCGGCCCGCTGGACAACGTCCGGCGAGGTGCCGGTGCCAGTTAATTGCGTTAATTTGAGGCGAAACTTGTTTCAACCAAATTAACGCAATGGATGCCGCAAAATCGCTTCGCGATTTAATTAAAAAAAATTTGAGTTACCAATAATAAGTTTAATATTTTTTCCGCTTCCGCAAGGAGCATTAGCGACTGTAGCTTGAAGCGGTACTAACGCCGTCCGTCGTACGGACACAGACATAACCTATACTTATCACCAGGGAGGATAAGGCAGTGAAAAAGAACTTGTTAATAGCACAGTCCGGCGGACCTTCGCCGGTGATCAACAGTTCTCTCCGCGGGGTTGTAGAAGCGGCGAAATGCTTTCCGGACAAGATCGGCAGGATCTACGGCGGATGGCACGGAATCGAAGGCATACTGAAAGAAGAACTGCTGGACCTGTCGGTTCAGCCGGACGACGAAATTGCCCTGTTGCGGAACACTCCCGCAGCCGGCGCTATCGGTACCTGCCGCTATAAAGTCAAGTCGCACCAGCAGGAAGACTTTGACCGGATCGTTGAGGTTCTCAAGGCTCACGATATCGGCTATTTCCTGTACAATGGCGGCAACGACTCCATGGACACTGCCAACAAAGTGGCGAAACTCGCTCAGGAACGCGGACTCGACGTGATCGGCATCGGCGTTCCGAAGACCATAGACAATGATGTCGGCGACAGCGAGTTCAAGCTGATCGACCACACTCCCGGGTTTGGTTCCGTGGCCCGTTACTGGAGCCATATTGTACAGAACACCGAAGAGGAAAACCGCGGGTCATGTCCTGCGGACCCGGTTATCGTGCTTCAGGCAATGGGACGAAAGATCGGATTTATTCCGGCGGCAGCAAGGCTGGCGGACCCGAAACGTGAGATGCCGTTGCTGATATTCCTGTACGAAGCCGGTCTGACCATGGAAGAAATGGCGGACAAGATCAATGGTACGGTGAAAGAACGCGGACGCGCCATAGTTGTGGTCAGTGAAGGCTGCGACGTAGGCGATCTCGGTTTTACAAAGGACAAATTCGGTCATGCACAGTTCGGCGCAAGCCAAACGACTGTGCAGCAGGCCATGGTGAATTATTTGAATAAGCATGGCATCAAGGCCTCCGGCAACGCCCGTGGACAGACGTTTGGCACCGACCAGCGCAGTACCGCGATCTATGCTTCGACCGTTGATCTTGATGAAGCATATCGCGTGGGGCAGAAGGCGGTGGAGCTGGCGGTTAACGGCGAAGGCGGTTATATGTCCACGATTCTCCGCGATCCCGGCATGATCTATCAGGTGCGTTATGACAAGGCTCCGCTGGAACTGGTGGCAAACTCTGAACGGTTCTTCCCGAAGAACTGGATCACCGACAGCAAGAGCGACGTGACCGATGAATTTGTAGCTTACTGCCGTCCGCTGATCGGTGAAGACTGGGCCTCAGTGCCGATGATCAACGGCCGCCAGCGCTTTACTCGTTTCGAGCCGGTATTCGCCGAAAAGAAACTGGCCGGTTACGTCCCGGAAGATTACAGGTAAACCAGGAGGATTAAAGATATGGATTATGTGGCTCAACTAAAAAAATTGCCGAAAAATCACGATTTCTTTATCGGGCTCGACAGCGACGGCTGCGTGTTCGACACCATGGAAGTAAAGCAGAAGGAATGTTTTTGTCCGGCAGTGATGAAACACATGGGGGTGCAATCCGTCAGTAAGATCGGACGTGAGACCTGGGAGTTTGTTAATCTTTACAGCAAGACTCGCGGATGCAACCGTTTTCTGGCGCTCCAGCGTTTCCTGAAACTGATGAAGGAACGTCCGGAAGTGGCCCGTCGCGAAGTATCCATTCCTGATTTTGTGGAAATGGACGCCTGGATCAAACGTGAATCCAAACTGGGTAATCCTACCTTGCAGGCGGAAGTAGACAAGACCGGCAATCCGGAACTGGTGAAGCTTCTGGCGTGGAGCCTGGAAGTTAATAAGCGTATCACCGACATGGTTTACGGTATCTCTCCGTTTCCGTACGTGAAAGCATTTCTGCAGCAGGCGCAGAGCAAAGCCGACTGCATTGTGGTTTCACAGACTCCGCTGGAAGCGTTGGTCCGTGAATGGGAAGAAAATAAGATCGACTCATATATCGAGATGATCGCCGGACAGGAGCACGGCACCAAGAGCGAGCACATCAAGTTCGCGACTGAAGGCAAGGGCTACGACAGTGACAAGATTTTAATGGTTGGCGACGCACCCGGCGACTACAAAGCAGCGAAGAGCAACAACGCACTCTTCTTCCCGATTATTCCGGGTGATGAGGAAAACTCATGGAAAGAACTGGCGTCAGAAGGTCTTGAACGTTTCCTGGCGGGAACCTTTGCCGGGGAATATCAGCAGAAGCTGCTTGATGAATTCGATAAAGCACTTCCTGAAAATCCCCCTTGGGTCGGTACGACCGACAGCGTTTGAGCCGCTCCAGGCTTCGCCATCGCGGAAAAAAACATACTATTGACACAGGGTGTATTATATAGAGGGTATTAGGGAATAGCTGGTAGATAAAGTAATTAATGGCATTGTTAAAATATACAGGGGAAAAGAGACAATGAAAAAAGCAGATATTGGATTGATCGGACTCGCGGTAATGGGAGAAAATCTTGTTCTCAATATGGAGAGCAAGGGGTTTACCGTGGCTGTATTCAACCGTACCGTGGAAAAAGTCGATAACTTCGTCAATGGCCGTGGGGCCGGAAAGAATTTCATCGGCTGCCACAGCATTGAAGAACTCTGCGCGAACCTCGAAAGTCCGCGTAAGGTGATGATGCTGGTCAAGGCAGGCAAGCCGGTAGACGATCTTATCGAACAGGTTATCCCGTATCTGCAGCCGGGCGATATTATGATCGACGGCGGCAATAGTCATTTTCCCGATACTATACGGCGTACCGCTTATCTGAAGGAAAAGGGTCTGCGCTACATCGGCACCGGTGTTTCCGGCGGCGAGGAAGGCGCGCTGAAAGGTCCTTCCATGATGCCGGGCGGGCACCCCGAAGCCTGGGAATACGTAAAACCCATATTTCAGTCGATCTCCGCCCATGTGGGTGATGAGCCTTGCTGCGAATGGGTCGGCAACGACGGCGCCGGGCACTATGTAAAGATGGTCCACAACGGTATTGAGTACGGCGATATGCAGATGATCTGCGAAGCCTACAACCTGATGAAATCCGCTCTGGGACTGTCCAATAGCGAAATGCATGAAATATTTACGGAATGGAACAAAGGTGCCCTCGACAGCTACCTGATTGAGATTACCCGCGACATTCTGAAAGAAATCGACCCGGAAACCGGCAAACACGTTGTCGACATCGTTCTCGACACCGCCGGACAGAAGGGAACCGGAAAATGGACCAGCGTAAGCGCGCTTGACCTCGGTGCGGTATCACCGACCATCGCGGAAGCGGTGTTTGCCCGCTGCGTGTCCGCCATCAAGGAAGAACGCGTTGCCGCCAGCAAAGTGCTGAACGGCCCCGGCGTTGCATTTTCCGGCGACAAGAAAGAATTTGTAGAAGATATCCGCAAGGCGCTATATGCGTCCAAGATCTGTTCGTATGCCCAGGGCTACCAGCTGATGCGTATGGCGGCCCAGGAATACGGCTGGAAACTGAACTTCGGAGAAATCGCACTGATGTGGCGCGGCGGCTGCATCATCCGGGCGAAATTCCTCGGAGATATAAAGCAGGCTTTCGAAAAGAATCCGGGCCTGTCGAATCTGCTGCTGGATGACTTCTTTAAACAGGTTATCGACGACTGCCAGGCCTCCTGGCGTAAGGTCGTAGCCACCGCCGCGTATTTAGGGGTGCCGGTTCCGGCCTTTTCGAGCGCCCTGACTTATTATGATTCATATCGTTCAGCGGTACTGCCGGCAAACATGCTGCAGTGCCAGCGCGACTACTTCGGCGCCCACACGTATGAGCGTAACGACCGCGAACGCGGTACGTTCTTCCATACCGACTGGTGTCGACTTGGCGGGAACACGACGTCCAGTACATACGACGTCTAATGACATCATAATAATGGATTTGTATGCATTCCGGTATAAGTGAAAGGATACCGGAGATGACATAGTTTAGATACCGTTTACGGTATCGTTTCTGGCCGGTTCGGGGAACCCCGTCCGGTCGATTTGTATTTATGCGCCTGTGCGGTTGCAGCGGAATGAGTGTTTTTTTCCGCCCGTGCGGGTATGAATTTAATTTGAATTTAGGAGCTGTAAACCCATGTTTATGGAAGAAACATTCAGATGGTACGGACCTGATGATCAGGTCAGCCTAAACTACATACGTCAAGCCGGGGCAACCGGGGTGGTGACTTCGCTTCACCATATCCCGTACGGCGAAGTATGGACTGTTGAAGAAATCAAAAAACGCAAAAAAATTATTGAAGAAGCTGGTCTGAAATGGAGTGTAGTCGAAAGTCTGCCGGTTCATGAGGACATCAAGACCCGTACCGGTAAGTACAAGGAATACATCGAAAACTACAAGCGTTCGCTGTACAACCTTGGCGCCTGCGGTATCCAGATCGTTACCTACAATTTCATGCCGGTACTCGACTGGGTCAGAACTGACCTGCGCTACCGCATGAGCGACGGTTCCGAGGCCCTGTTCTTCGACCGTAAGACCTTCATTGCGTTCGACATCTTTATCCTGAAGCGCCACGGCGCCGAAAAGGAATGTCCGCCGGAAGCGGTTGAAAAAGCACGCGCATATTATGAAAGCCTGACTGAACAGCAGCGCAAAGTGCTGGAAACCAATATCATCGACAACTTCCCCGGCTTCAAGGGCATGACCCTCGATAAGATCCGCACGATGCTGGCGAAATACGATGATATCAATCGCGACAAACTGAAAGAACACTTGAAACTCTTCCTTTCGGAAGTAGTTCCTGCCGCCGAAGAATCTGGCTGCCGCATGGTAATTCACCCCGACGATCCTCCGTTCTCAGTTCTTGGTCTGCCGCGTATTTTCAGTAACCTCGAAGACATCCGCGAACTGCTGGCAATGGTCGACAGTCCGTCAAACGGTATCTGCTTCTGCTCTGGTTCATTCAGCGGCAGACTCGATAACGATATCGTTAAGATGTTCAAAGAATGCGCCCACCGCGTCGGTTTCATCCACCTCCGCAGCACCCAGCACGACAGCGAAGGCAACTTCTACGAAGCCAAGCACCTGGAAGGCTGTGTGGATATGTACGGACTGGTTAAGGCGATCATCGAAGAGCAGATCGTACGTAAAGGCGGCAACCGCGCCGACTGGAAGATCCCGTACCGTCCGGACCACGGACACACCATGCTTGATGACCTGGAAAAACCGGCTGTTGCCAATCCGGGCTACTCAGCAATCGGTCGTTTACGCGGCATGGCAGAAATCCGCGGACTGGAATTCGGCATCCTGAATGCCTTCTTCCCGCACTGCCTGCACATCAACGACTAAGCAGGACCAGGTCCTTGCTCTAAATCTAATGGCGTTTATTTGTTCTCAAATAAACGCCATATTTTTTTGTTGTTATGTTAAACAACATTGAGAATTTCGTTGTTTCCGAATCGCGAAAGCGGCACAGATGCGCAGATCAATCTTAAGGCTGTCCGTTGTTTTGATC
>QKAL01000271.1 GCA_003246475.1 Lentisphaerota bacterium | reverse complement strand
GTCAACAGATTACTATTTTCTCGTGGCGTTAAAAAAATTGTAAAAAAAAACTTTTAAAGTTGCCAATTAATTATATATTGTATTATTCTGTTATTAAATTTAATCGCTTAGTTAAAAAATCAAGAGCCAATATACATGGAGATTGTATAAATGAAGATTAGATCGGCCATAGTGTTTTCCGCACTGGCCATTCTTCCGTTCTGCGCTTTTTCCGCGCAGGAGGGCGAGATTATGGTTCAGCGTCTCAATATCCGAGTCAAGCCGAGCGGTAACTCTACCGTTGTCGGTTCCTTTTCCAAAGGAGATAAGATTTCCGTGCAGGAAGTCAAAAGCGGGTGGTGCCGGATTGCCCTGCCAAAGGACTCGGCCGTCTGGGTCGCCTCAAAGTTTATTAAGGACGGAAAGATTGTCAAAAGTGTCAATTTGCGTTCCGGACCGGGGCTTAATTACGGTTCATTCGGGATTGTTGAAGCCGGACAACAGGTCAATGTCATCGATAATAAGAATAAAGACTGGGTTAAAATCGAACCGTTGGCATCCATATCCGGATGGGTTGCTGCTCAATATGTCAAACTTGACAAGGGGGCCGGGGCAAGCGCGGGACCGGCTAATAATCCAGGGATGGATCCTACGGAGCATGAAATTTTGAGCGGTATCGAAGGAACAACGCCGTCTTTGCCGGACAAGCCGTCTACCGATGTAAAACCGCCAGTAGATAGTGGGACGAAGGTAACTGATCCGGTAGTTCCGGATGACAAAAATAAGGTTCAGCCACCTCAGGGCCCGGTGCCGCTGGTTTTGCCGGAAGAGGATACGACGGCGAAAGAGAGTGAGTTGACGTTTGTGGATGAACCGGCTGAAGACGTGACCTATGAAGGGGTGATAGCCGCGTTGAATCCAGGAGCTGCTGTTGTTACCCATGCGCTTGGGACTTTTGATCGCGGACAATACAAACCCGATTGCTATCTTTATGGGCATGAGTCTGAACTGAGTAAGTATGTCGGCATCAAGATCGCGATAACCGGAAAAAAACGCAATGTCAAGGGCTGGGGTATTCCGGTAGTCAAAGTTACCGGTATTGCAGTATATAATAATTAGCGTGAAAGTCTGAAGCGCCATGCGAAGCTTGAAATTGCTCTTTGCTATAACCGGAATAATGGCTGTCTGGTGTACGGTACGTGCGGATAATAATTCCGACCGGATCAACTCGGTGGTCAAGATTTTTGCAGTACAGAGCGATCCGAGTTTTTTTCAACCCTGGCAGAACTATCAGCAAAATTCAGGTACGGGTTCCGGTTTTGTCCTGGATGGCGGAAGGATTATCACCAATGCCCATGTGGTGGCCAATCAAACGTTTTTGCAGGTAAGAAAACAAGGCGACCCCAAGAAATACATTGCCCGGCTGGTATGTGTCGGGCATGAGTGCGATCTGGCTATACTTAAGGTTGATGATCCGGACTTTTATCTGAATATGCCACCGCTGGAGCTTGGCGTCATGCCGGAGCTGCAGGACAAGGTCAATGTTTTCGGTTATCCGGTCGGGGGCGATAATATCTCCGTTACCGAAGGTGTTATTTCCAGAATTGAACCGATCGTGTATAATCATACCGGCCGCCAGTTGATGGCGGTTCAGATCGACGCTGCCATGAATCCGGGAAACAGCGGCGGTCCGGTAATAATAAACGGCAAAGTGGTCGGGGTGGCGTTTCAGGGGTTGTCTCAGGCACAGAGCATTGGTTATATGATCCCGTTGCCGGTGTTGCAGCATTTTCTCAAAGATGTGGAAGACGGCCGCTATGACGGTTTTCCGGAGTTTGATGTTTTTATCATGTCGATGGAGAATCCTGATCTGCGCGCGTGGTCCAGGATGAGCCCGACAGATACCGGGGTAATGGTCACCTATTTGCCGCCGCTGGAACGAGAGAAGGGATTGTTGAAGGTCAATGATGTGATTCTTTCTATCGATGGCGTGAATATTGCCAATGACGGGACGGTTCCTTTCCGGAAAGAGGAAGTGATCTTTTTTGAGACGATGGTCTGGCAGAAGTATATAGGGGAGATCTGCAAGCTCAAAGTTTTGCGCGACGGGAAGTATATCGACGTCAATTATCCGGCATCCGCTGCTCGAGAGCTTGCCCCCAGACTCAACTATGATGTCCTGCCCACATATTATATGACGGGAGGGCTGTTGTTTGTGCCTCTGTCCATGAATTATCTCTTTGCCTGGCGGGACTGGCGCGCCAACTCGCCGCGGCGTCTTTCATATTTGGCGGAGTATGGCGACATCAGCCGGGACCGGGATCAGGTGGTTGTTATGTCGGAAGTGCTGGCGGATGAAATAAACCAGGGATATCAGAATATCCGTTATCAGGTGGTTACTAAGCTCAACGGCAAATGTATACGGGACATGCGCGATCTTATATCCCGTATTGAAGGAATGAAATCCGGGTTTATCGAACTTGAGTTGCAGGATCACATCAAGATAGTACTTGACATCGACAAGTGTCGGCAGGCCAACGAACGGATCATGAAGCGCTATCGTATTCCGGCTGACCGCAGCCTGGATCTGAAATAGAACACCATTACACTTCGCCAATACATTCCGGAGTGATTGCAATTTTACTGCGGTGAGAGATAAGTTGATCACCGCTGGTTCCCAGCAAAAGCTCCATTTCGTAAGTTTTGATGTCTGCCGGGTCGTCAGGCTGACGCACCAGCGGGTTGAAGATACGGAATGATTTGATGGTTATACGGTTGCTGCCGGCTTGGGCGGGGACGCGGAATGAAGGAATCATTTCCATGTTGTCGATGGTTACGGTGGCAATCAGTGTCTGGCTTTTTGTCGCGTCCATAACCAGGACCGGAGTAATTTCGGCCATGGATAGATCGTTTTTCAAAACTATCATATACTCCACATCGCAAATCCGGAAATCCATGCTGTAATTTTCCCATCTTTGTTGTATTGTAAATCAAAAATCATGCGGTCTTGCCGCGAGAACATATGGAAAAATAATGTCGAAAACAGGTTTTTCAAAGAAAATTAAAGCGATATTCTGGGATAATGACGGTGTTCTGGTGGATACCGAGCGGATTTTTCTGGCAGCAAACCGGGAGATTCTGCGTGGTTGCGGCATTGAATTGTCGGACGCGGATTTTTTGCGGATCAGCCTGCAGGAGGGGGAGAGCGTGCTTTCTCTTGCCGATAATCTGTTTACGGAGCATGATGGGCATCAGCGCCTTTCCGATGCCCGCAACCGGTTATATTCCGAGATGTTGGCGGATGCGGGGCCTGAGATCGTCAATCCGGGAGTTATGGAGGTGCTGGATTATTTTCGCGGTAAAGTTACCATGGGAATTGTTTCGTGTTGCCGCCGTGACCATTTTCAACTGATCCACCGGCGGACCGGAATACTGCCCATGATGGATTTTATCATCAACCACGAGGATTTTACGAATAGCAAGCCGGATCCCGAACCCTATGTTCTGGCATTGCGACGAAGTGGTTTTTCTGCCCAAGACTGTGTGGCGGTAGAGGATTCCTGCCGGGGAATAGAGTCGGCGCGCGGTGCCGGGGTGACCGTTTTTGCCATCCCTCATGCACTTAGTCCTGGAGAGTATCTGACCGGCGCCGATGTGTTGTTGGATGATATCGGGTCACTTTGCTTTCAGTTAACCTTCTAGTCGTTTGTTGCTGGCGCGGAAATGACGCGGCGGCAGACCGGTATATGCCTTGAACTGAGATGAAAATTCATACTGGGATTTGTAACCGAGGCGAAAAGCGATTTCGCCAATAGATAGATTGTGGTTATTCAGCATTTCGCAGGCTGCGTCGACTCGGCGTCGGATGCGGTACTGTCCCGGCGATATTCCCATTTGTTCTTTAAACTTCTTGCGAAAACTTTCATATCCCAATCCCTGGCGCTTGCAGAATCCTACCAGATCGATTCTCCGTTCAAGGTCGCGGCTCAGGTGATCGCATGCCAGATCTACGATCTGTCGGTGTTCGTGGCCCATGAATTGTTTCTGGTGAATCTCAGTGATAACAAGCAGTAGTTCCGGCAGTAATCGTGGCAGCATATATTCATCGGCGGTTTTCAGCCGCTGCTGCAAATTCCACAAGCGTTCGATAAAGGCGGGGTCGGGATCAATATAACCGACCCGGAAATCATCCCTGATTATTCGCATCGAACGGTAGGCATTGAATAATTTCGCCCCGATCTCGATAAAACATTCCTTCCAGCCGCTGTGAGGATCGATCAGGTTGGAGTGGCGTTCGCCGGGGATGCGCTGAAAAAAATTTCCGGGACGTAGCGGATGGGATTGCCCGTGCATGTCAACATAGGTGCCGTTGCCGTGCAGTACATAGACGATCACATAGAAAGGAAAACGATAATTGATATTATCAGTCGCCACCCCGCTTTTATCCATGAAGCCGAACCCGATCCGTTCACGAGATTCGCTGTCGCCGATGGAACGATATACATTTAATGTACTCAGATTTTCAATGCCGGGAAATTCTGTCATGTTTTACCAGAAAGCATATTTTATTTACCATATGTAACATTTATCTTCCTGTAAGATATAGTATATTCATAAATAAGTCAATACCATTTTTATTGTTACTGGAGATGAACTATGCTGGAAAATCTTTCATTGCAGTCAAAGCCCTGGATGATGCCGGAACTTACCGGGATTAACCGTTTGCCTGCCAGAGCCACCCTTTTCCCATATAACGATGAGGAGTCGGCGTTTCGACGTGACCATCGGCGTGACGCGCGTTTTATTTCGCTGAACGGGATATGGAAGTTCAAGCTGGTGGATAAGCCCGAATGCGCTCCCAACGATTTCTATCATCCTGACTATGCCGATTCCGCCTGGGATGATATCGATGTCCCTGGCAATTGGACCATGCAGGGATATGGTTATCCGCATTATACCAACGTGATGATGCCTTTCAATAACCTCCCCCCGGAGGTCCCGGAAGAAAATCCCACCGGGCTGTACCGTACCACATTCGAAGTGCCGGAGGAGTGGCTGTCCCGCCGTACGGTTATCCATGTCGGCGGGGTTGAAAGTGCATATTTTATTTATGTCAATGACCGGCAGGTCGGATTTGCCAAGGATCGCTGTACTCCGACCGAGTTTGATATTTCTCCCTATCTGAAGTCCGGACGTAATACCTTATCCTTCATGGTTATCAAATGGTCTGACAGTTCTTTTATCGAGGATCAGGATCAGTGGTGGAATGCCGGCATATATCGGGAAGTGTATCTTTATAACACCGGCAAAGCGTATATTGCCGACGTTTTTGCCCGGGGCGATATTGACGACGGCTATGAAGACGGCATCCTGAATGTACTGGTTACCGGTGGTTTTGCGGTAATCCCTGAGGCTGGCTGGAGTTTCGCGTTGCAGCTGCTGGATGTCAAAGGCCGCAATGTCCTGACCGATGTTCCCAGAGGCGATGTTTGCAGTAATTCCAAGATCGGCTATCGTGTCATGTTTGCTCTTCCGGTAAAAAAACCGTTGCAGTGGAACGCTGAGACGCCCAATTTGTATACCTTGCTGGTTACTCTGGTCTCACCTGAAGGAAAAACCACGGAAGTCACTTCCTGTCGGGTAGGGTTCCGCCGGATTGAAATATTCAATCAGGAGCTTTTGATTAACGGCAGAGCAGTTCTGATCAATGGGGTCAATCGCCATGAACATGATGACGTCAGAGGTAAAACCATGACCGAAGAGGTTATGCGTAAAGATCTCGAAGTGATGAAACAATTCAACTTCAACGCTATCCGTACCAGTCATTATCCCGATGACCCGCGTTTTTATGATCTCTGTGACGAGTACGGCATGTACCTTATTGACGAAGCCAATATCGAACACCATCATTATTACCGTGACATGTGCGATAATCCGCGCTGGTCGGCGGCATTTTTGGATCGGGCGATGAAAATGGTGCTGCGCGACAAAAACCATCCCTGTGTCATCATGTGGTCTCTTGGCAATGAATCAAGTTGCGGTTTCAATCATGGCGCCATGGCCGGGTGGATTCGCGAATACGACCCGTCGCGACTGATCCACCATGAGGGAACCCTGACTCGTTATGCGCAGGGAGGGGAAGTGGGGTATTATGATAAGTCAAACCATGGGATTTCAGATATCATCCCGCCGATGTATCCCACGCATCAGGCGATTATCGATTGGGCGGAAAACAATCACGACTGGCGTCCGTTTATCATGTGTGAATACAATCACGCCATGGGCAACAGCAACGGCTGTTTGAAAGAATATTTTGATATTTTTGAAAACTATCACGGCGTTC
Source organism: Lentisphaerota bacterium (assembly GCA_003246475.1). GTDB lineage: Bacteria > Verrucomicrobiota > Lentisphaeria > Victivallales > SZUA-371 > SZUA-371. The sequence goes on along the minus strand of QKAL01000271.1, from coordinate 1,527 downwards.
AGGGTGGCTTTATCTGGGAGTGGGTCGACCATGGTATCAGGCGTAAAACCGACGATGGACAGGAGTATTGGGCCTATGGCGGTGATTTCGGCGATGAACCGAATGACAAAAATTTCTGTACGGACGGTCTGGTCTGGCCGGATCGTACGCCCCATCCCGGCATGTATGAATTTAAAAAACTGGCTCAGCCGCTCAAGATCGAGGCTGTCGATCTCCATGCCGGCCGGTTTCGCCTTACCAACCGTAACTATTTTACTACCCCGGCGCAGTATCGGGGTTTCTGGGAAATTCAGGTTGAGGGACAGACTGTTCGGCGCGGCAAACTGCCGGTTTTTAACACTGAGCCGGAGGGAAGTGAAGAGTTTACGGTGAAATACGATGTCCCGGTCATGCGGCCGGGGCAGGAATGCTATATCAACTTTCATTTTGTTACCGCCGACATTGCGATCTGGGCCCCCAAAGGGCATGAAGTTGCCTGGGAACAATTCAAGCTGCCGTTTGCTGGAAGGGCTGGTGCTTGTGTGGTAAATGGCGACCGGCTGACTATGCAGGACTGTGATGATGTCTGTCGTGTCGGCAATAAGAAGTTTTCCGCAACCTTTGAAAAAACTTCCGGAACGCTGGTTTCACTCGTATGTGACGGTCTGGAACATTTTATTGCCGGACCCCGGTTCAATGTCTGGCGCGCCGCCACCGACAATGACGGAGTCAAGGCCTGGAGCGGTCAGGAGTGGAAAATGCTTGGCAAGTGGCTGACGGAGGGTTATGACCGGTTGACGTTGTCCGTTGCCGCTTTTTCAGCCCAGGCACATCGCGACGGCACGGTTTCCATTGAGATTGTTCACAACGGGAAGACTTCGGCGCATGACAACGCTTTCACCGTGAAGACGCTTTATACGGTTTTGCCATCTGCCGATATTCTGGTGGAAAATTCCATCTCAACCGCGGCGGATATGCCGGACATGCCCCGTATCGGTGTGGTCATGACGTTGCCGGAAAAAATGGAAAGACTCGAGTGGTTCGGGCGTGGGCCGCAGGAAAACTACTGGGACCGCAAGGCGGGCTATCCGGTCGGCCGTTATGTGAGTACGGTTACCGAGCAGTATGTTCCATATATCATGCCGCAGGAACATGGCAACAAAACCGATGTCCGCTGGCTGGCGTTGACTGCCGATAATGGCAGGGGAATGCTCTTTTCCGGTATGGATGTGTTTGAGTTCACGGCGAGCCGTTTCCGGATCGAGGACATTTTTAAGGCTTTTCACACTTATGAGTTGAAGCCGCGCGAAGAGATAACCTTGTGCCTTGATTATCACCAGAGCGGTCTTGGGTCAAACAGTTGTGGTCCTATGGCGTTGGATAAATATAAACTGTTTCCCGGTGTTTATTCGTTCAACTACCGTATGCGGCCGTTGAAAGACGGAGAAAAGATCGACAGTGCTGCCAGATTCTGATGAATCCGTGAAGGCGGCGACGAACCGTTGTCGCCGGACAAACTAAAAGAAGATGCTCTGAGCCAATCGGTTT
>QKAL01000105.1 GCA_003246475.1 Lentisphaerota bacterium | reverse complement strand
CATGTTTTAATAATCAAGGTAGAGCAATGGGGTCGATTCTTCGGAAAAGTCAACTTTATTTCATCCTGTCTTTTGCGGGATTGATTTTCCTCGGGACATTACTGCTGTATTGGGCAACCGACCTCCACGGCAAACCGCTCTCGTTGCTGAACTCTTTTTTTATCTCCACCTCCGCTGTTTGTGTTACCGGGTTGACCCCGATCAACGTTTCGGATTTCGGTTTGGGCGGACAGATCATTCTGCTGATACTCATCCAGACCGGCGGACTTGGTATCATGACCCTGACCTCGTCGCTGATCCTGATCGTCCGTCGCGACATGAATCTGGACAACAAACTGTTGATTTCCAGCGTAATGGAATCATACTCCGGACGCGAGCTGCCCCCGTTGCTCTATATTATTCCCCTATATACGATTACCATCGAACTTATAGGGGCGGTTCTGCTGACGTTTTGTTTCTGGACCGGAAAGTTTCATATGCCTCTGCATGAGGCCATGTACCAAGGGGTATTTCATTCCATCTCCGCCTTCTGCAACGCCGGATTCAGTACCTTCGATGACAGCATGTGCCGCTTCGGCCCGATGATTAAAATCATTATCGGCGCCCTGATTATATGCGGTGGACTCGGTTTTTACGTCATATATGACCTCTGGCAGATGCTGCGGAGAAAGACCTTTATGAAGATCCATACCAAGCTGGTGCTCACAGTATCGCTTTTCCTGATTGCGTTCGGAATGGTCATGATCAAAGTATCGGAGAATTTCGAAGGGGGCTATATCTCCTGGCTGGACGCACTTTTTCAGTCGGTTACCGCCAGAACTGCCGGATTTAATACGGTGCCTATGACCCAGTTGCATTCGTCCAGTATCCTGATCCTGATCGCCCTGATGATGATCGGGGCATCTCCCGGATCAACCGGGGGCGGGATGAAAACCACGACCCTGGCAATCGTTGCCATTGCGATCTGGAAGACCTTCGTCGGCGAACGCCAGATAACCATGTTCCGCCGCCAGATTCCCATGCCCAACGTTCTCAAAGCGTTTTCGATCATGATGATCTTCATTGTACTCTCCATCGTTACCGTCTTCCTGATCGACATTCACGAAAACGAGCCATTGTATTCCATGTTTTTCGAGGTGGCGTCGGCGCTCGGCACTGTAGGGCTGTCACTCGGACTGACCGCCAAGGCAACCGCCGCCACCAAAATCATACTGATCGTCTGCATGTTTCTGGGACGGATCGGGCCTTTTACCTTCTTCATTTTCCTGCTTTCAAGGGAAAAAAACACCAAGCTCAAGTATCCCGAAGAGCGTATAATCATGGGGTAAGCAACTATGAAAAAGAATTTTGCCATTATCGGATTGAGTATTTTCGGAACGACGGTTGCCACCGAGCTGCGTGAGGCCGGACACAATGTCGTTGTCGTCGATATCAACCATGAAAAAATCAACAACATCCGTGACAAAGTTACTGATGCGATCATTGCGGACGTTACCGATCAGGACGTGATCCGTGAACTGGATGTTAAGAAGTTTGACACCATCGTCCTGTGCATCGGCGATAATTTTGAAGCTGCCATTTTTGCCTTGGCGCTCCTCAAACAGGAGGGCGCGGAAATGGTCATTGCCCAGGCAAAGACCGCCTTGCAGAAACAGATTCTGTTCAAGCTGGGAGCCGACGAAGTGGTCCAGCCTGACCGCGATATGGCCGAGCGATTGTCCAAGCGTATCTCAATGTCCAACATTTCCGACATGTTTGACTTTAAAGGTTCCACTATTGCTGACCTTAAGGTTAAGGAGGAGTTTGATGGTAAATCTTTGCGGCAGCTAGATTTGCGTCGTCACTTCAATATTACCGTGTTGCTGATCCGTAAACCTGGAAAGGATCCGGAACCGGTCTGGGATCCGGATATGATCCTTCGCCACGGCGATGAGATCACTGTTATCGGCAAGGAGGATGATATCCTTCGCGCTTTCAAGGAATAGTTGTATTTTTACCGTTGCCCCTTTTTGCCCTGCAGAGACAAGTGTTCAATCACAAACTTCTGCAGGGCTTTTTTTCTTTTCATGTCGTAATCCATAACGCAGCAACCAATTGCAATGATGAAAAGAACAACATAACTTCGTCTTATCCCTTCTGCCGACACTGATAGTTCGCTGCCATTATCCTCCGTCATCCAGTCCGTTTCTGCCTCGAAATAAACTAGAAAAATAAAGTTGGCACGCATTATGATAGTCTATCTCCTGTGAACAGAGCAACCAATAAACTAAATACAGGAGAAAACGGCTGGCACAAGAATTGCTTATAGTTTTCGTCGAGATGAAGAAGAATGGATTTAAAGATTTTCAGGTAGAAAATAAGTAATTAAAAGAAACCGGAAAAGCTCCCGCCGCCAGTTCAAATTACTGGAGAGAAGGTTGAACCATCGGCTAAGGAAGCCAAAACCAACATGGAGGTTACCTCATGAGAATTCAGAACAACACCACCGCATTCAATGTCTGGTCCAACTACAACAAGAATTTGACCAGTATGCAACAGTCAATGAGCCGGTTGTCAACCGGTGTAATCGCCAATACCGACGACCCTGCCGGTGTAGGTATCAGTGAACGTATGCGTGCTCAGATCGACGCTGTCCAGATGGCACGTCAGAACACCGAAAACGCTACTTCGCTGATCCAGACTGCTGACGCCTGGCTGCAGAAGATTAATGACCAGCTCTCCCGTATGAAGGAACTGGCCATCGAAGCAGATAGCGGGGTCCTCTCCGAGGCCGACCAGGCCAACGTACAGATTGAATATCAGGCCATGCAGGATGAAATCACCCGCATCACTTCCAAGTACACTGCAGCGGCAAAATTTAACGGTCTCTATTTGTTCCGAGGCGGCAACGGCATCGCCGAAGCCAATGGCGATACGGTTGGAACCGGAACCATCACTATTCAGGTTGGCGCTGACGTTGACCAGAAGATTACCCTGAGCTTGGCGAATCTGTCCACGTCCAACACGAGCAGCATCGGATCGGTACACACCTACTCTTATGGCAACGGTACCTCCGTATTGGGTTCTTCCCATACCAGTGTCAACTGGAGTTCCATTATCGATTCGAATACAACCAGTGTCACTTCTCCCAACATTGTCGGAAAACTCGACGTTGCGATTGACTACGTCGCCAATGCCCGCGCTCAGATGGCTGCCCAGCAGAACCGCCTGGAACAGACCAACAGCGGCTTGCTGACCTACGAGGACAATCTGACCGCGGCGGAAAGCCAGGTCCGCGACGTAGATATGGCTTTCGAAACCACGCAGTACTCGAAGTACCAGGTACTCACCAATGCGGCAAACGCCATGTTGGCTCAGGCCAATCAGCTGCCGCAGAGCGTACTGCAGCTGCTCCAGTAGTTATGGATCAGCAGACAGCACATCCACAAAGCCGGCTTTATGCCGGCTTTTTTTATTGTCCGCGAGGTATATAAGGTAAGAATATTATAAATTACGTTCGATAAAATGGATAACTTCTGGAATCCAGGCTTCAAGCGAGTACTCGTCCGCTGACTTCGCCGACTCCTCTGCAACGCGACTGTATAACGCGGCATCATCATGCAAAGCGACGATCCGTTCCACCCACTCCGCATCATGGTGAGGTAGAAAACCATTGCGACCGTCTTCGATCACATAACGGTTTTCGCCCACCGGACTGGCGACCACCGGCAGGCCGGAAGCAAAATACTGATAGATCTTGAACGCCGACTTACCACGGGAAAAGGTATCACGCAACAATGGCATGATCCCCACATGGCACTTCGGCAGAATAAACGACTCTCCCTCTTCCGACCAGTTCAAAAAACGCATGTTCACATCCCGGATAGCCTCTCCTTCAAGCTCCTTGCGGGCAACAATGAGGAGTTCAAAATCAATCCGGGTTGCCAGAGTCCGCAACATTGAGGCAAAAGACTGGATATATTTATAGGTTACTGGAGTTCCCACCCAAACCAGGGTGAAGCGCTCGAACTTTTCGGCATTGTAACGGTATGGCTCCGGATCCAACGCCGTTGGAACCTTAAACACATTTTCATTCAACCGGCGCACTTTCCGGTAAAGATATTCATTGGCGACGATTACCCCTTCCGCCCGCTCGATCAGGCGGTTGTACTTGTTCCGCAGCAACCGGCTGCGCCGGTATTTGTCCCATACATTGTCATCGAAGTTCAAAATATATTTTTTCCGCCGCAGAAATAATTTTTCGATGAACCATGGTAATAACGGAAACAGTTCGTATTCGATCAGCAGATCACGGTCTGCGGACAACAGTGACCGGAATCGCCGCCAGTAGCAATCGGCAATATTTAAAAGGCTTAATTTTTTACCGGAATATAAACGTTCCAGATATTCGTCGTCAAAAAAAGGCGATATCTCCACGTCATATCCACAGCGCAGCAGCGGCAGAATGTACTTGTAAAAACGATAGCGGCTGGATGCCCCCATCGATGAATAACGCGTAAACATGCCGATTTTTTTCATGCCTGCTCTTTCATATTCAATTACGTAGTGATCGCTTCCGTAAATATAACACCGTATCGGGCAATTAACAATTTATTTTCCATCCCACAGCAAATAAAAAACTTGCAATTATACATTCGCAGGTTAATATTTTAATTCCCCCCAACGTATGCCATAATCGGCGCAATATTATTGAACATGATTTTACAGGAGAGACACTTATGAAACGCATCCGGTTACTTTCCGCAGCCGCGGCCCTATCTGTTCTGGCGCCGTCATTATGGGCCGACATAACCCTGCCGGAAATTTTCAACAGTCATATGGTACTGCAAAGAAATGTCAAACTGCCGGTATGGGGAAACGCCTCTCCCGGAGAGAAAGTCTCCGTTTCCTTCAATGGACAGGAGAAAACCGCTCAAGCCGACCAGCAAGGACAATGGAAGCTGGAGCTGGACCCGGTTCCGGCAGGCGGACCGTTTCAGATGACCGTCAAAGGCAACAATCAGATCACGTTAGTGGATGTTCTGGTTGGAGAAGTATGGCTCTGCTCCGGTCAATCCAACATGGAATGGGGGCTGGGTGGAGTGGATAATGGCGCCCGTGAAGTCGCCGCCGCCAATTACCCGAATATTCGTCTTTTTCACGTTCAGAAGGATTGGCAGGGGATGCCGATTGCGCGATTCAACCTGCCTGTGGAATGGAAACCCTGTACTCCGGCCAATGTTCCGGCCTTTTCTGCAGTCGGTTATTTCTTTGGTCGTGAACTGAGCAAAAAGCTAAACGTTCCGATCGGCCTCATCAATTCATCCTGGGGAGGAACCCGTATCGAGCCATGGACCCCGCCGGTTGGTTTCAAACAGGTCCCGGCACTTAAGGATATCGTAACTTTCCTTGACCAGAAAGACCCATCCTCTCCGGTTCATAAGGAACTGGCGCTGAAGGTGGCCAACGAATACCGCGCATGGGCGGAACAGACCGTAACCAATGTCAATACTGGTAAAACATTGACCAATCCGCCCGGATGTCCGGATGTAATTCTGCCTTTCAGAGACTGCCAGCAGCCCACGGTACTTTTCAACGGCATGATCAACCCGCTGGTTCCTTTTGCCATCTGCGGCGCCATCTGGTATCAGGGCGAATCCAACCTTGATGAAGGCATGGTCTACGCGGAAAAGATGAAGGCACTCATCCAGGGTTGGCGAACTGTTTTCAACAATCCGGATATGCCGTTCTATTTCGCGCAGCTTGCCCCGTTCAATTATCAAAACGACCCTGCCATCGGGGCTCGCCTGTGGGAGGCCCAGAGCTGGGTGGCTAAGAACGTTTCCAACACCGGTATGGCCGTCATCAACGACATCGGCAACTTGAACGACATCCATCCGCGCAACAAACAGGATGTGGGATTGCGTCTGGCCAACCTGGCATTGAAACGTACTTATAAACTGGATTATATGGCCGCCGAATTCCCGGTATTCAAGGGTATGAAAATTGACGGCAACCGCATGAAAATTGCATTGGACAATGCCCAGGGGCTCAAAACTCGCGATGGCAAAACACCCAACTGGTTTGAAATCTGTACCGTTGACGGTATCTTCAAACCCGCCGACGCTGTTATTGAAGGTGAATCGATCATCCTTTCCGCCAATGGAGTAGCCGCTCCCGTCGCCATGCGTTTCGCCTGGAGTATAGTTGCCGAACCCAATCTGGTTAATGGCAACAACCTCCCCGCCGCGTCCTTCCGCGCCGGAGAAATTCCCGTCCGTGGCGACCTGGACCAACTGGTTCCGGAAGCCAAAGAGTACCAGCTCGTCTGCGCCATCGATCCTACCAAACCGCAAATGATGGAAAATAATTTCAACATTACCTATACCATTGACCGCCGTACGGAGATCACCGGAGAGATCGTCAGCATTGCTTACTTTTTGAAGCTCTACCGAAACAATAGCGCCGAATTTGTTTTCGTTTCAATGGATCCGTTTACCAAGGATATGAAAAAGATCGGCGTCCCGGTCAAGTCTATCAACGACCGCTTCCAGATGCAAGTCCGCAACCTTTTTGTTAAATCCAACGTCCAGGGCGTTGCCAACGGTACCTTTGCGGATGGCGGCAACATCGAATTCTGGGATTGTAATTACAGTCCGGCAAACGCAGCAAATATTCCTAATGCCTCTTCGGATACTTTAGATTTCGGCGATCAGATGGATACTGGTGCGTCTCCCGGTTACGGTTGCATGCAGGTTCATAATTTCGCGCAGAAACAGACCGTCTTTGCCTTCAACAAATGGCAAGGCGGCGGCAATGCCGATCTGGGTATCGGTAATTCTCCGGTCGGCAATCCCGACTGGACGTTCCGTGACAATGCCAAAGAATATCAAAACGGCATTCTGCTTGTACTGGTAAAAACCAAATAGCCGAAAAAAGTCCGGCCCGTGTTTAAACGGGCCGGATAATGTTTATAAAGGATCTGTAGAACAGAACATCAGTGCAACATGTTCTGAATAAGAAATTCAACGATCGGTGCCGGGTTTTCAAGGCTGTGGGGGTGATGTTTCAGACCCGGTTTGATTATCAGCTTGATATCTCCGCCGAGTGCGCGAATGCGTTCCAGAAGTACACCGGTATTTTCCGGGTAGGGCACTATTTCGTCTGCATCTCCGCAGACATGGATGATCGGAATCTTCGCATCAACCAACGGTTTGAGACGATCGATGGGGTTATCGGCAAAATTTTTGGACTCATCCCTGCTCAGCCCATAAGCGGCAAGACATTTTTTCGCATCATCTTCGCTGCCGGGGCCGGACATCAGTCCCAGCGGCCAGCTGCGGATGTCGCAGACCGGATTGTCCGCATAGATGGCTGCCACCTTGTCGGTATTGCGACTGCCCCAGTTATAGACCGGAAGACCACCGCGGCTGAACCCTTCCAGAATACCTCTCCTCGCAAAATCAAATTCTTCCACTAGTAGTGCGTAGAACTTGTCCCAGCGCTTTTGTGCCGCCGGACCGCCATACAAATCGGCGATATCGACATGCACCAGATAGAATCCCTCGCCCAGCATCGCAATATCCACTGAAGGAAACGCATCAAAAAAACGCGCCCTCCAGATCCAGAGACGTCCGGGACGCGGCATCTTCGGTTCAACGATAATTGCCTTGGCGCCGTCAAAGTCGAATGTGTGACGAGTATAACCATTATAGAGGTCGGTGATTCCAGGGAATGGCTTCATATATGAGACTCCTTAAAATATAAAAGGCACGGCAACTTTGCCGTGCCACGGTCTATTACTTGGCGTATTCAACAGATCTGGTTTCGCGAATGATCGTAACCTTGATCTGTCCTGGATAGTTCATCTCTTTTTCTATACGGTTGCAAATATCGCGGGCCAACAGCTGGGCAGAACCTTCATCGATCTTTTCCGGCTGGACCACCACGCGGACTTCACGTCCAGCCTGGAGCGCAAAACAGGTATCCACGCCATCAAACTCGTGGGCGATGGTTTCCAGTTGTTCAAGCCGTTTGAGATAGAGTTCGGTGGTCTCGCTGCGGGCACCGGGACGCGATGCGCTGAGAGTATCGCAGGCATTGATAAGGCTGCCGTAGATCGAGGTGGGCTCGACTTCCCCATGGTGGGCGGCAACAGCGTTGATGACATCTTTTGCTTCATTATGGCGACGCAGAATGTCGGCACCGATAGCGGCATGTGAGCCTTCAACCTCATGGTCAACGGCCTTACCAATATCATGGAACAGGCCGATACGCTTGGCTTTCTGTTCGTCAAGACCCAGTTCGGCGGCGATGATGCCCATGAAATAGGCGGTTTCCAGCGAATGTTTGAGGACATTCTGCGAGAAGCTGTAACGATATTTGAGTCGGCCGAGTAGTTTGATGACCTGCGGCGAAACGCCCTGGATACCAGTTTCGAGTACGGCGGCTTCCCCGGTGGCATAAATGTCTTCCTGAATCTCTTTTTCCACCTTTTTGACCAGTTCTTCGACACGGGTAGGATGAATACGTCCATCAGAGATGAGGCGCTCAAGCAGTTGACGGGCAATTTCTTTGCGAACCGGGTCGAAACAGGAGATGACCACTGCCTCGGGAGTGTCGTCGATCATGATGCTGACGCCAGTTGCAGCTTCCAGGGCACGGATGTTGCGTCCTTCACGGCCGATAATGCGTCCCTTCATCTCATCGTTGGGCAGGGGAATGGTGGCGGTAGTACGTTCATAGGTGCAGTCGGAAGCATAGCGCTGGATGGCATAGGTCAGGATACGCTGGGCTTCGCGTTCAGATTTCTGCTTGGCCTCTTCAAGGATGTCACGGATCAGCAGACCGGATTCAGTACGCACCTCGGCCTTGAGTTTTTCCATAAGCATTTTCTGGGCGGATTCGCGATCAAGCATGGCGATACGCTCCAGCTCATCAATCTGCCGGGAAATCTGTTTCTGCAATTCTTCCTGCTTGCCGTTAAGGCGATCGCGGAGGGAGTCGTTTTCCTTTTCCTGTTTTTCCAGCTGGCGCATTTTCGACTCGAGAGTGTCGGCGCGCTTTTCCAGATTTTCTTCACGTTGCGCGATACGTTTTTCTACCGACTGTTGTTCCTTGCGCCGTTCCTTGAGCTCTTCCTCAAATTCCTCTTTCATTTTAAGGACTTCGCTTTTCGCCGCTACCTTGGCTTCACGCTGAATATGTTCAGCCTCCTTCTTGGCTTCGTCTTTAATCCTCGCAGCTACATGCGTCGCTGATGAACGCCGAAACTTTGCAAACAGCGCACATGCCAGGATGGCAACCACTGCGGAACTCAATCCAATCAAAACATAATTCAACATCACTTTTCTCCGTCTTCTTTTATTTGTTAAAACGATAAATCGTATACTCCGTAACAACCGCGTCAAGAGGAAAATCATGCGGTTCTACCGGAACCTGTGCCACCTTTTGGCATTCATAAAAAATGCCGACTTTTAAACCGTGTCCGCCTTGCAGTAGACGGTCGTAAAAGCCCTTGCCCCGGCCCAAACGCCGTCCGGACAAGTCAAATGCCACTCCTGGTACCAGCCAGATCATCCGCGCCAATTCCTCCGCCGTGGCTTTACGGCATCCCGGGCGCGGTTCCATGATTCCATAGCTCCCCCGCACCAGATCGCCGGGAAAATCTCTTACTGCCGCCATCTCATACTCCAGACCGGCAGCGGTCTGGTATGAACGCGGCAGAAAGACAATGCATCCCCGACGGGAAAACTCTTCAATGAACACCTGCAGATCGGGTTCCGAACCGTCGGAAACAAATGCAGCCACCAAATCAGCTGCTCCAATCTCCGGCAATTCCTGTAACCGCGCTGCCAGTGCGGCATCCGCCACAAGCCTGAACTCCGCCGGTAAATCCCGTCGGAGCGTCGAGACAGTACGTCTTAATTGCCTCTTTTCAGCTTCCGGCATCTTCTCGATCCTGCTCTTTTATCCGGCATTGGTTCCAGTAAAGCAACCTCTCCCGGATCTTAATTTCATAACCGGTTTCGACTGGACAATAATAGGTCCTGGCGACACCGAGATAATCCTGATCAACAAATCCCCCTTCATGGTCATGAGGGTACTGATAACCATTGCCGTGCCCCTGTTCCTTGGCTCCGCTGGAATGGCGATCCCGCAAATGTGTTGGAACCGGTTGAACACGTTCCTTGCGGATGTCTTCCAACGCAGCGTCAACCGCCTTATATGAGGCGTTGCTCTTGGGCGCGGTGGCACAATATGTCACTGCCTGGGCCAGGATAATCCTGGCTTCCGGCATACCAATCATCTGCACTGCCTGCATGGCATTAACCGCCACAGTAATCGCCCTGGGGTCGGCATTGCCAACGTCTTCCGAGGCAAAAATCACTATCCGCCGGGCGATAAAATTAATGTCTTCACCGGCATGTATCATCTTTGCCAGCCAGTATATAGCGGCATCCGGATCACTGCCGCGCATGCTTTTGATAAACGCGCTTGCCGTATCATAATGCCCGTCATCGCCATAACTTATCGCCCGTTTCTGGATCGATGCCTCGGCCACTTCCACCGTTATGCGCACTACGCCTCCGAGTCCCGGCGCCGTGGTCATTACCGCCAGTTCCAACGCACTCAACGCCTTGCGGGCGTCGCCCTCGCAAATATTGGCGAGGAACTCGGCAGCGTCATCCGGCAGATCAATCCGGATACCCGGAAATCCGCGCGTATCGGTGCAGGCGCGCCGCAACAGTCCGATAATCTCTTCTCCGCTCAATGCCTCCATCTGGAAGAGCATCGAACGCGACAATAATGGTCTTACCACATAAAAAAACGGGTTCTCCGTTGTCGCTCCTACCAGACGCACATTACCATTTTCCACGTCCGGCAACAGCACGTCCTGCTGCGCCTTGTTGAAACGGTGTATTTCGTCAATAAACAAAATCGTCTTTCGCCCGGAAACCTGACGCCGCTGCACTGCATAGGCAATTTCGCGGCGGACATCCGCCACCGTCGAAGTCACCCCGGACAGACGAATAAACTCTGAATTCGTATTTTTTGCAATTAGTTCAGAAAGACTGGTCTTGCCAACCCCCGGGGGGCCGGACAAAATGATGGAAGTAAATTTATCCGCATCAATGGCGCGGCGCAACAATTTTCCCGGACTGAGCAGATGCCGCTGTCCGACATACTCATCCAGAGAACACGGACGCATGCGGGCCGCCAAAGGCATTTCTGGTCCCGAAGTCCAAGGCATGTTTTCGCTCTGCCCGGAATCTTCTATGTTCAAGTCCAACTGTTGCATCAATCCATCCCATCATGGAAGCCCGGGATGACCGGAGGTGCACATAGGTTTTTACCGGCAGGCAGGTAAACGGACTCTTTTAAACTAAACAATAAAATTTAGCATTAATAGTCCGGCGGCTACAACGCGGCTTGTCGTCATCTGACACTGCATAACAGAGCGCCGAGTCGCTATATAAACCGTTTTCATTCGGGTAAATAACACTATTACATCTACAGTCAGACGGCTTCCCAGCCAATCTTAACCTCAAACAATATATTAAAACAAGGCATTTTACTACACAACGCCATGTCATCGGAGCTAATATATTATTAACTTTTTGATTAATCAAGGATGAAATCTGGAATCAGGAGAAGATTATTCCAAATATTCTTGCTCATTGGTTCACGGGTGATAATCTGTGTTTTTTCCGCTACTCCGATTGGAAATATCAGTAAAATGACATATGTTACATTTGTCAGTCATGAAAGCGGTGTTGATAAACCCATATCGAACAGGAGAATAAAATGGCGGAAAAAGAAATTTTTGCAGACGGCATCGGTCAGATTCATTTTGCGGGCGGCATGGTCAGATTCGACTTTGTTACGCTTCAGCCCGGTAAAGACAACGGTGAGCCCACTCCCGAATACAAAGAACGCATTATCATGCCCCCGCAGGGGTTTCTTAATGCCTTCCAGTCCATGCAGAACCTGATCGACAAGCTTCTTGAAGCCGGCGTGCTTCAGAAGAACGATGCGGCCAAGAAGTAATCACCGCATACGAACAGAGTTGCCAAGGCAGATCAATCCGATCTGCCTTTTTTATTTCCCTTCCGCCTTGATATGGCAACGGGTTATAATAACCCCCATGAAACCGGCCCGAGGTGATACAATCTGCTGTTGCGATACCGGGTCAACCTTAGTTAGCAGCCAGGAGACCGCGTCATTGGTCAAGCTGCGGTATAGCGGCTGCGACGAAAGTACCAGAGTGAATGTCTCCACACCCTTTTCCCGCAGTTTTAAAATCAGCCGCTGCAGTTCATGATCGCTGTCAATCTGCAGGATTTTTTTCTCGAAAAAGATCGCGCCGCAATCCTCTCCCAGCCAGAAGATATCGGTTACAATCACCGGATCGGGGTTTTTCTTTATTGCCTCTACCACCTGCGATGACGCCTGCTTTTTCCGGTACAAAGTCACCACCCCATGTATTTGAATCGCGGTCGCCAAAGCGAACATTCCCACGGCAGCGATGAAAACGACCTGTCCCAAACTCCCTCGGCCGGCATCTTTCAATCTTATCAACGCATATACCGCCAACGGCATCAACAGCGGCATCAATACCAGAAAATGGCGCGGCCCCCAGATCAATCCCAATTCGCCCTGATTCAGAAAGACGCAAACCGTCAGGGTAAATATCGCCCATGTCAGAAGAATAAAGCGGAACACCGGCTGTTCCTTCCAGAGTTGGCGCGCACCTGCCAACAGAACCGTCAACAGGGGGACCGCTGTCAGCAAACCCTGAGTAAACAGCGTGTTGATGATCGGATCGTCGTTGCGGAACAGCATAACAGTCAGTATCAAAACGCATCCGGCACAGAGCGGCAAAAGCATTGCCGTCATCATAAACTTAAACTTTTTCTCCGGTAGCAGCAATGAGACCAGAGCCAGCAATACCAGCGGTATAATCAACAGTGCCCCGGTCAGATCCGGCGGCGGTGCACCAGCCTGGAATTTGAATAAAAAAACGTATAAGTTAGTGATCTTTAAAAAAATTTGTTCCCAAACCCCGGACACATGAATCTTTTGTGACAAAGCCTGGTATCCCAGCGCATGACTGCCCAGAACATGACCGTAGACATGATATTGATACCACCATAACGGCAACATTGCCAACGCCCAGGAAACGCCCAGCGCCGCCAGCGACCGCAATGGTGTCCGCATCAGCAATAGCGCTAATCCGACCGCACCGAACAGGATATAGCTTTCCTCCCGGAAGAATGAGGATACCGCCAGCAGCAAACCGGCGGCAATATACCAGTAAATCGCCTTCGTCGATACCGAAAAGAAGCGGACCTTGAGAATCAACAATAGTGCTGCCGCCGCGAAAACAATCGAAAAAGTGTGCTCCCAGAGCACCAGAGAATAAAACAGAAGCGGCGTTGCAAAGGCCGTCGTTGCGGTCAACAGGGGAACTGGCACTGCCAGTCGCATGGTTTTAGCAATCCCCAAGGAAAGCCAGATGCAGACGAGCCCGGAAATCAAAGAAAGGGCGAATACTGCCGCTGCTCCGCCGAACTTGAATAACTGAGCACACAGCCAAGGGAAATAGGGAGGGTAAAACGATTGAAAGCCACCGTTGACTCTTTGAAAATGGAATCCTCCGTCCGGGAAAAACGTTCCTTCCGGATCAATGTCCGCTGCCGGATAAACAATGTTGGTTGAACCGGTCTGCGCCAGATTGCGGATCAGGATAAACTTGTTGCCGCCGTCGGTGATCCAGAAGCTGTCATGCGGGAGCAGCCAGGAAATGACACCAAAAATCACGGCCGTCACCACCAGAGAAAAAATTATAGAGCGGGAAAACAGTGTTTCTTTCATGAACCAATCCGGGTTTACAGGTTATCGCAATTTAATGCCGAAGCGTGCCTTTCGCAAGCCGCGATGATAACGCAACCGTGATTTCCTCGCAAACGTTTTTTTGTTCCGGGGGGTTGCAATATTGCCTTTAAAGGTAAAATATATATAAATATGGTTGTTCTCAATTACCGATTAATTATTTAAAGGGGGTAAAATGAAAAAGTACGTACTGCTCATCCTGGTTGATAAGCGCGAAGAAGCCGCGGTAAACATGCAGAAAACCCTGACGGCCTGGGGATGCCTGATAAAGACCAGGCTGGGAATACACGATGGCGTGATGAGTAACTGTTCGCAATCCGGCCTGATTATGTGCGAACTGGTTGGTTCGGAGGAAAACCGGATGGAACTGACCAGGAAGCTGAATCTAATCAAAGGAGTTAAGGCGGAGCTGGTTACGCTGTCTCTTGAAGAAGAAGAGTAAATAGGGACAAAAAAGGCCCGGATTTTACCGGGCCTTTTTTCTATGGAACGGCTTATTCCGCCGGATCGATAACCGCAAAGGTCATGGAGACTTTGGCCGCTATCGTGTTACCAACGCGGATTTCGCCCGCACCTTTGCCGAAACGCGATTTAACCGGAGGCAGCTGAACATCGCAGATCAGCTGGTCACCCGGGAAGATCGGATGGAAATACTCGGCTTCGTCAATGCCCATGAAATAGGCCAGCTTGCCTTTGTTCTCCGGCTTGGAAAGGACATAGGCGCAACCGGACTGGGCTACGATTTCCGCCTGAAGGGAACCGGGAAGAACAGGGTAACCTGGTTTGTATCCCTGGAAGATCTCTTCATTGGCACTGATATTTTTGGTGGCAACGATATGTCCTTCATCGGTGGCGACAATCACGTTGTCGATCAGCAGGAACGGATAGCGGTGCGGCACATGGGACATGATGCGATTGACATCCATATTGATGTTTTCGCTCTTGTCGAACTCACCGTAAAGCTCCGGGAAAACTTCCGGACGGCTGAACGGGCGCAGTCCCAGCGTAATCTTCGCCTGGCAGGTGACACCGGCATTATTGCTGGTCTGGCACTTGAACACGGCTTCGCCGTTTTCCAGAGATTCGAGATCGGCTTCGACCTTGACGCGGTCGCCGGGGTTGTTCGGTTTGCGGAACTTCACCCGGTCAAGTTTCTTGAGATACAAGTCGAATTTGCGGGCCGGGTCCATTTTTTCCTGAACGAGCAACTGCGCGGTCTGAACCATGGCTTCCACTTGAAGTACGCCCGGCATGATCGGGTGATTCGGGAAGTGTCCCTGGAAAAACAATTCGTTAAAGGTCAGGTTTTTCAGGCCGACGGCACGGGTTTCGCTTTCGATTACCGCCCGATCGATCATCATCATCGGATAGCGGTAGGGCAGAATGTCCTGAATCTCTTTGTGGGTAAGTAATTGCATCTGTTATCCTCTTGCTTTTTTTTTATATCAATGGACTTATAAAATTACATGTACTGTTTTAATATCTCGCCGGCCAGCTGAACGTTGGTCGGATGGCCAGGTTTTACGGCGATGATATGCCCTTTGACCCGGTGACCGGTAAGATACATGTCTCCAACAATGTCCAGCATCTTGTGGCGGACGATTTCATTGCTGAAGCGCAACCCTTCCTTGCAGATGATTGCTCCTTCGTGAAGGATTGCCGCGTTGTCCAGACTGCCGCCTTTGACCAACCCCATTGCCAGCAGCTGTTTCAAGTCGCGGAACTGCACAAAAGTCCGTGCCGAAGCCAGTTCTTCGGCAAAGCTTTGCTCGGTTATTTCCAGCTCGAAATACTGTGTGTCGAGCACGGTTTCGCCGAAGGAAGTGATACAGTCTATCTTGAATTTATCGCAGGGGAATATCGCCATTTTCGTGCCGCGGAACTCAAGGAAAATCGGTGCTTTGGGCGCGATATACCGGGCTGGAGCATCCTGCTCGACCTTGCCGGCGTTTTTTACCATCTCATAATAAGGCAGGGCGCTGCCATCCAGAATCGGCGGCTCGAAGCCATCCATCTCGACAACTGCGTTGTCGATCTGTCCGGCGTGCAGCGCAGCCATCACGTGTTCGACCGTAACCACACTGGCATTGCCGGAAGCGATAGTCGTTCCCCGGCGGACATCTACAACATTCTGCGCCAGTGCCCGGACTTCGGGTTTGTCCGGCAGGTCAACGCGGCGAAAAACGATTCCGGTATTGGCTTCGCCCGGAAGAATTTTCAGACCGGCGCGAGCCCCGGTATGCAACGCGATGCCGGAAACAAAAACCGGATCTTTGGTGGTATTCTGCTTTTCCATTATGATTCCCGTAATCTTACGAGCAGAAAACAAAAAATCCCATCAGGGTGTTTTCCTGCTCTTTATTTATTTCCAATTGGCTGTAATTGTATTTCAAACCACATGGTAGTAATTTAGAATAAAATTTCAGGATTGCGAATCAAGATTGAATTCATTGACGAAAAAAATTAAAGTTGTGGTCGTAACCGGACCCACTGCGACCGGAAAAACCGCCCTTGCGGTCCGGCTGGCGCGTGAATTTGACGGTGAGATCATCAGCGTTGACTCCCGCCAGGTGTTTCGCGGCATGGATCTCGGCACCGGCAAGGATTTGAACGAATATTCCACCGGCGGAGCCCCGCTTCCCTTTCACCTCATCAACATTGTCGATCCCATGGAGGATTATCATCTGATGGGCTTCTGCCGCGATGCCGCGACGGCGTTGCGGGACATCGCCGGACGCGGCAGGCTCCCGATCTTCTGCGGCGGAACGGCACTGTATCTCGACGCTATTCTGCGCGGTTATACCCTGCCGGGAACCGGTCCAGACGAAGATGCACGCCGTACGCTGAAGGATAAAAGCGTAGGCGAGCTGCTCGAAATATTGCGGCAGAAAGACCCGGAACGCTTTGCCTCGCTACAGGATCGAGATAACCCCACCCGCATCATCCGGGCGCTTGAAATGTGCGATGCCGACACCCCGCAGGTCGAACCGGTGGCCGAACTGATCGACCCGCTGGTCATCGGGACTTTCTGCCAGCGCCGGGAAGTGCATCGCCGTATAGAAGCACGCCTCGACCGCCGGCTGGACGAAGGCATGATCGAAGAGGTTCGCCAGTTGCACGACCAAGGTGTGAGCTGGGAAAAGCTGGAGTTCTTCGGCCTTGAGTACCGTTATATTGCCATGTTCCTGCAGCAGAAGATGTCGCGCGCCGAAATGCGCGACCAGCTGTTGTTCCATATCCGCAAATTCGCCAAACGTCAAGACATCTGGTTTCGCAAAATGGAACGCGAAGGCCTGAACATTCACTGGCTCGACCGCGATTCCCTGCCACAGGCGCCGGAACTGATCCGCAAACATCTGCGCGGTGAACCGTTGCCCGAACCCGCAATCCGCATTAAGGACATTCATTATGGACCGGTCACCAGCATTGCCAAAAATGCAACTCCGGAGGAATAAATTGGCTTAGGACGCCATCCCCGGCATATTTCCGCATATTTGACTGAATGTGATACTTCTTTCCCCGATGACTTCCATTATTTATTTTTGGTGAACATAATAGAGTTTTTGTCAATTGATTCATCGTGGTTAAAGTCGTAAAATATAAAAAATGCAGTTATTTAGTAAATAAGCATATAGCCATTGAGGAGTCATTAAATGCGCAAATTACGAATGGGAATGGTAGGCGGCGGCCCGGGAGCATTCATCGGGGAAGTACACCGCAAGGCGTCAAGACTGGACGGCCGAATCGAACTGGTCGCCGGAGCCTTCGACATCGATCCGGAAAAAAGCCGTCAGATGGGCAAAGAACTCGGTCTGAACCCGAGCCGGATCTATAACGATTTCAAGGAAATGATCGCGAAGGAGTCGGCGCTTCCGGCCGACCAGCGCGTCGATTTCGTCTCCGTCACGACCCCCAACAACTGGCACTTTCCAATCTCCAAAGCCTTTCTCGAGGCCGGATTCAACGTTATGTGCGAAAAACCCATGACCATGTCGCTGGCCGAAGCGCTGGAACTCAAGGCCATAGTAAAAAAGAGCGGCAAAACCTTTGGTCTGATGCACAACTATACCGGCTACCCGTTGGTCAAACTGGCGCGCGACATGGTCAAACAGGGCGATCTGGGTGAAATCCGCAAAGTGGTGGTCTGTTACCCGCAGGGCTGGCTGGCCCGCCCGATCGAAAAGCAGGGCCAGAAGCAGGCGTCGTGGCGTACCGACCCCAAACAAAGCGGCGCCGCCGGAGCCATCGGCGACATCGGCACGCACAGCGAAAACCTCGCGGAATTTATTACCGGACTGAAAATTACCGAAATTTGCGCCGACTTGACCGCCTTCATCGAAGGGCGCCCGCTCGATGACGACGGCAACTGTCTGCTGAAATTCAACAACGGCGCTAAAGGCGTATTGCACTGCAGCCAGATCTCCATCAACGAAGAAAACGGCCTGTCTATCTGGGTATACGGTAGCGAAGCCGGACTCGAATGGCATCAGGAACATCCCAATCAGCTGCTGTTCAAACCGCTCGATGCTCCGGTTCAGATATGGAGCCGCGGCAACGGTTACGTTGCACAAAAGAGCCCGGCGGCAGCACGCTGCTCCCGCTTGCCCTCCGGCCACCCCGAAGCCTTCCTGGAAGCCTTCGCCAATAACTATGTAAATTTTGCCGACACCATCCTGGCCAAAGAACAGGGGGTAACGCCGAACGAGTTGTTCAACGACTTTCCCCAGGTTGAAGAAGGTATCCGCGGCATGGCGTTCATCGAGACTGCCGTTAAAAGCGCCAAGAGTACCGAAAAGTGGACCGCCTATCCCGAAGTATAACCATTGACTAATTTGAGGAACAATATCATGTCAAGACCTGTTACCATGTTCACCGGCCAGTGGGCCGATCTGCCGATTGCCGTGCTCGCTGAAAAGGCCGCATCCTGGGGCTATGACGGCCTCGAGCTGGCCTGCTGGGGCGATCATTTCAACGTCGAAAAGGCTGCCGCCGACCGCGCCTATTGCGATCAGCACAAAAACATGCTCGCCGAGAAGGGCATCAAGGTATGGGCCATCAGCAACCACCTCACCGGACAGCTAGTCTGCGATCCGAACAACGACAGCCGTTCGGACATGTTTGCCCCCGCCAGATACGCGGGTGATGCCGACGGCAAGCGCCAATGGGCCGTGGAACAGATGAAGCTCACTGCCGTGGCAGCAAAAAACCTCGGCGTCAAGGTCGTCAACGGTTTTACCGGTTCGTCGATCTGGCACATGCTCTACAGCTTTCCACCGGTCAGTGATCAGATGATCGAAGACGGCTTCGGATATTTCGCTGAGATGTGGAACCCGATCCTTGACGTCTTCCGCGAAAACGGAATCAAATTCGCGCTGGAAGTGCACCCGACCGAAATCGCATTCGATACCGTCACGACAGCACGGGCGCTCAACGCGGTAAACAATCGACCGGAATTCGGAATCAACTTCGACCCCAGCCACCTTTACTGGCAATTGGTCGATCCGGCGCGTTTCCTGCAGGAATTTTCCGACCGGATTTACCATGTACATATGAAGGACGCCATCCGGACGCTTGACGGGCGCAGCGGCATTCTGTCGTCGCACCTCAATTTCGGGCAACCGGGACGCGGCTGGGACTTCCGCAGCCTCGGTCACGGTGGCGTTAACTTTGAGGAGATCATCCGCGAGTTGAACCGCATGGGCTACAACGGTCCGCTTTCGGTGGAATGGGAAGACTGTGGCATGGAACGCGAATATGGAGCCAAAGAAGCCTACGCGTTCGTCAAACGCTACAATTTTCAGCCTTCGGAACGGGTTTTCGACTCGGCCTTCGACGAAAAATGATTGCGAATGGATAAATAAAAAACGCCGGATCGGGAATCCCGTCCGGCGTTTTTATTTACAAGGTGATGGTATGTATTTCGTTGAGTCGCCAGAGGGCATCCGGGCCGTTGATGCCGGCCAGGACGATCAGGCAATCGCCGGTTTTTGCCAGTTTCTGTTGCCGCAACCGCACTTTGATCTGTTCGTATGACTTATATGCCTGGCTCTCATCGCCGGAAGGATTACCCTCCAGCAACAACGGAAAGACATTGTGGCAGGCCGCCAGACGATGATAAATTTTCTCGTTATAGGTGGCGGCGTAAATAACGCAGCGTGGACGGTATTTTGCCAATATTTTCGCCGTCTGTCCGGTGGAAGTGAGGACGACGATTGCCCGTGCGTTGAGCTCATGCGACAAAAATGATGCCGACATGCACATCGCCTGGGTCACGCCCAGTTGCCCGTCGCGTTTCTCTCCGAAGCAGGTATTATTGTTACCGGCGATGAGCATTTTTTCCGCTTCGGATGCGATGGAGGACATCGCTTCCACCGCCTTGAGGGGATTTTTCCCGGAAGCGGTCTCATTGGACAACATCACCATATCGGCGCCGTCAAGAACCGCATTGGCGACGTCACTTACCTCGGCACGGGTTGGCAACGGATTGTCGGTCATCGAACTGAGCATCTCGGTGGCCACGATGGAGAGTTTACCCTGTGCATTGGCACGTTTGATGATATTTTTCTGGGCAATCGGCACATGTTCGAAGGAGATTTCGTCGGCAAGGTCGCCGCGCGCCACCATCACCCCGTCAACCTCGGCAAGAATGTCGTCGAGGTTGTCCAGCGCTTCCGGTTTTTCAAGCTTGGCAATGATCGGGATATCGGCTTTTTTGCTCTTGATGAGGCGCTTGAGCCGCACGATGTCTTCGGCGGTACGCACAAACGACAGCGCCATATAATCAACCCCGGCTTCGATGCCGAATTTAGCGTCCTCAATGTCCTTGTCGGTCAGTGCCGGCATGGAAATCTTGGTGTAGGGCAGATTGATGCCTTTTCCGGTTAGAACGGTACCTCCGTTTATAACCCGGCAATGAACTTCGCGTTTTGATTTTTCAACCGATTCAACGGTTATAATGATACGTCCGTCGGCCAGCAGCAGGGTCTTGCCCGGCACGGTATCGGCAGCGATGTTACGGTAGGTGGTCGGCAGGTAATTGGTTTCCTTGTGGACGGTATTGCCGGAAAGGATCAGCTTGTCGCCTTTACGAACTGTTACCGGCTCTGTAAGTTTGCCGACGCGGATCTTCGGTCCCTGCAGATCCTGCATAATTGCCACGCTGCGACCTAATTCCTGGCTGATCTGGCGGATTAACCGGATGTTCTTCATATGGTATTCATGATCGCCAAACGAGAAGTTCAGGCGGCAGACATTGACGCCGGCGGAGATCAACGATTTCAGGGTCCGATAATCGGCACAGGTAGGTCCGACAGTGGCAATGATTCGGGTTTTTCGCATATTCACCTCTTGTACATCTGTTTATGGGCTTACGCCTGAACAGTATAACGCTATAAAAAATAATCAAGCATCCTCATGGTTATAATATAAAAATAATTTGCCGGCGGCCATTCCCAAAAAACTGCATTTCAAGCAGATTATCGGGAGTGATAATAAATCTGACATTCCCCCGAACTACAATTCCATTCGCGAATGCGGCGGCCGCGTTTATTACGATGAGCCGGAGTGCTAACGGTTGAACAGGTAACTTACGACGTCGAGAGGCGTAACAATTCCCAGGCAGGTGTTGTGGTTTGTCGGGCTTACTACGGTCAGCAAAGGGCTCTTTCCCGCCCTTGACAGGCGGATGATTTCGCTGATCTCCGCGTCGGCGGTAATCCGTTGCAGTGGACGAAGATAGCTGTCAACCGGGATCCGATCCCAATCCGACTCGGGAATTTTGTGAATCGCGTCATAAAGGCTGAATGTCCCCAGCCACGGAGAAACATCGGGAGTTACCACGTTACTTTGTGCCACCGGCAGTCGCGAGCATCCGCAGCCACGGCAGGCTGCGACCGCTTCCCGTACCGTGATTCCGGCGGGAATCGTATGGACACTACCGAATCCGACCATGACATCCCGAACTGTCATACGGGAGAAATCCACTGCGTTGTCCAGAATGTTGGCATTGACCGAGTCAATAATCCCCCCTTCCTCGCTTTCACGCAGAAGCAGGCGGAAGTCCTCCCGCAAAAGGATATTCGCATCCTGATGCGAAATTCCGGGGGTCAGCAGTTTGATTACCTGATCGGTAAAACGGGACAGCATCCAGGCCGGCAGACGCAGTAGCTGGTAGGAATAGTAAAGCAGCGGCGCGAAAAATGAACACCTCAAATAGGGTGATTGACGGAACCAGTCTTTCGGAATGATCTCCGCCGCCAGCAGGATCACCGTCAGAATCATCGAAGCCGCCAACATCGCCATATTGCCTTCAAACCCCAGGGCCTTGACTGCCTGCTTGGCTGTTAATGACGCACAGACGACGCTGATGTTTGTCCCCAGTAACGTGGCAGACAGCATCAGCGATGGGCGAGCGACAAAGAAATGGAGTATTTCGGCGCGGCGATCCCCCTTCTTTACCCCATTGAGTACCCTTGGCCGCGGCAGTGAAACCAACCCGGTCTCGATTCCGCTGAAAAAGGCCTGCAGTAGAATAAAGATTATCGTTGCCAGCAGATAAATCATTCTTCATCCTCCTCATCCGTTGCTTTCACCGATTGCCGTCGGACGGTAAAACTGTTGGCACGATGTTTGGAAATATTCTCGGCGCAAAACAACAAATTGTCGACAGTGATCTCATCGCCCCGTACCGGAAGTCGGCCCAGCAGTTCGCTGAACAGCCCGTTTACCGTTGTAGATTCGAGCTCCTCGGGTAACAACCACCCGGTAAGTTCCTCAAAAAGGAAACAGGGGATCATTCCTGAAAACCTCCAGGAGTCCTCGCCGGTCCGCACATATGAATAGTCGGGAAGATCATATTCGTCGTCAATATCTCCGATGATCTCGGCAAAAACATCTTCGCGGGTGACCATACCGGCAATTCGCCCGTACTCGTCAGGGACCAGTGCTGCCGGAGCGTTGACCTGATTCATGTTCCCTACGGCTTGAAGCACTCCCGCCTGTTCCGGGACAAACAGAGTGGGAAAAACGGCATCGGAAGTCGCCCAGTCTCGACGTTCTTCCGGAGTCAACATGAAAAACCGTTTCGACGACAAGATGAAATCGGCGTCGTCAATATCCTTGGCGACAACCGGAAAATATCCCTGGCGTACCCGCCGGATCAGAGCGGCAATCTCCTCCGCAGTTGCCTCTTTGTGCACGCACAGGATGTCTACCCGGCCAGTCATAACATCGTTGATGTGCTTTTCATTAATCCGCAGTGCGCTTTCCAGCAATTCCTGCTCTGCTTCGGAAAAAGCACCGCCGCTGAAGGAGGTCTCCAGAAATGCCGAATACTCCTCGTGGGAGAGCGGTTCGGATTTTCGCCGTCCCAACAGGTTAAGGATAACGGAAAAACAGGCATTGACGAAGACAATGAAGGGCATCAGCAGCCATCGCAATCCCCAGACCGGCCAGGCCAGCTTCAAAGCCAGTTTTTCGGCATGAACCAGTGCCACAGTCTTTGGGGTTACTTCGCCAAAAATCAACAGCAGGAAGACTGCCAGGAAAACCGACAGAATCTCGGCCAGAATCCTGTTGGTGGTCAGGGATTTTATCAGCTCGTCTTCTGTCATGGAAATACAGACGTTGACAAACATGTTTCCGAGGATCAATACGATCAGTGTGTGGTGGTAAGATGACATCAGTTCGGTAACGGCACGGCGCGGACCGCTCCGCACCTCCCGCCATGACAGCAGTCGCGCCCGGCTGAGAGAGAACAATGCCGTCTCCGCACCGGAAAAAAAAGCCGACCCGCCAATCAACAGGATAAGAAGCATTGAAAGAAAGATTAAAGACGCGATCATACGCGCCTCCGTGACCAGCTGACGCCATAGCATTCAACGGCAATTCGCGAAAGACTATACGACGGAGGTTCCGCCTCTCCGGAATTCGATTGGGTTTCCATGGTTTTTCGCCGTATTACAGACAAACGGCAATATCGTTCCTTATCTATTGTTGTATTCTTAATATAACTTATCATCAATTTTTTTCAAAGATAAATCCATCCGAAACACATCCGGGATTTGCATTTATGCGGAAAACAGGTTAAAATTCCTAAATTTAATTAAACAGCAATAAGATATGGTTTATCAATATGGACTTCATCATTAAAGACGAACACGGCAACGAATCGGCGAAACTTTCCCACAAGGAAGTGGAACAGATGATCTTGAACGGGAAAATCAACCCCGACACGATGATCCGTAATTCCATGATAAATAAATGGAACCCTATCTCCAAAATCGGGATCTTTTCCGATACCCTGGCCTATTCGGAACAGAAACTGGCAATGGAAAATCCCGAAGAAGCTGAACGGAAGAAAGAAGAGCGTCGACTGAAAGGCGAGGCGGAGAAAGATGCCGCCTATGGAACCGCCTTCCGGAACCGCGTTGAACCGGTTCCCGCCGGTATTGTGCTCCGCAGTTGTTCCGCCATGACCGATCTGTTGATCGTTGTGATTTTTGCCGGTGTGATTGCCGGTTTTGCGCTACTGGAGTCCTATTACTATGCTTCCAGCGACACCACCTGGGTGGATGTCCCGACAACCGCACAGACTCCGGCGGCAACCGACACTTCGGCCGCAACTCCAGCCGAGAGTACTGCAACACCGGCGGCAGAACCCGACACCTCGGTTGTTATTGACCGTTTTGCTTTTGAGCCAGGCGTCAATAATGAAGCTGCCACCGAACCTCCGACCAACCTCGACAACCGGACAAGAAATTACAATATGGGGTCGCGATGGATTATGACCGGTACTAGTGAGACCTACTGCTGTGTCTATGCGACCGACACCAAGGCTCGCTGGGTCAAGGCGCACAGAATCAGCGGCATCATTTTCCGCGCTTATTTCATCTTCTGTCTCGGTATTATCCTCTACCTGGGAATCAGTCTGGGGGTCTATGCGCAGACGGTTGGCATGTGGTTCTGGGGTATTTTCATTGCCAAAGAGAATAACGGTGAGGTATTCATGTTCCGGGCATTTGTCTTTACCGCCCTGATGATCGTGCTGGGATGGACCATGCCCTTGTCCATGTTCATGCGTGGACGCACCATCTATGAACGACTTGCCAAGGTCAAACTTGTAAAGACTTCCGGGGAGCGTGAGTTCTAATGTCCAAGGCTGCCGAGCCGTTGGATTTTTACCCGGAGCAGCGTTTTAGTTGCAGTCGCTGTGGCTTCTGCTGCTCCGAGTTTGAAGTCACGGCTACCGCGGGAGAGGTTCAAAATATCTCCCGGTTGGTGTTGCCGGAAATGTCTGTGCCCGCAAAATCATGTTTTTCTCCTTTCAAAGAAGGCATGTCCATACTGAATAAGGATGGTGAACACCACTGTCGGTTTATGGATGAGCAGGGCTTATGTCGTATTCATCGTTGCGCCGGAGCAGAGGCAAAGCCGCTGGCCTGCCGCCTCTACCCTTTTAACGTTCATATCTGGGCCGACGGCCATATTTCCGCCGATTTGCGTTACATCTGTCCCGCCGTTGGCGGCAATGACGGACAGCGTATCGGCGAACAGACAGCTCACATTCAGGCTATGGCTGAAATTTTGCGACAGCGGGAAAAAGTCGCCGATACCAGCTATTCAGAAGCCAATCCCACCGAACTTAAGCAAGTCCGGTTTGTCCACGAAGGAATCAAGGCAATCTTTCGCAATGACTCGATGCCGCTCGCGGTGCGCATTTATGCAGCCGCCAAAATATTGGATTTCCATGGACAGCGGGAGATGTGTCAGGCAATCGCTAATGCCGATGCATCCTTTCAGGACGAAGCGGTGAAATTTGTTGCGAAAGCGGAACCGCTCCTGGACGGAGAGATGGCTCGTGCTGCGGCGTTGCCTCTGCGTGAGCGTATTGAATTTCGCTCGTTGCTCGCCGGCTACCTGCGCGATGACGCTACCGGCAAAGCCACTCCCGCCGGAAGGTTTTCTCGCATGTGGCATTTTGTCTGCTTTGGATTGGGGCACGGCTCGCTGCAACAGATCAATGACAGTTGTCCCGATACCGCAGGAATCGATATCATCAAAACAGTACTTCCCTGCGATACCGACGCGGCGGAGCTTTATTACACCTTTCTACGCAGCAAGCTGGAATCAATGCATTTCTGCAGCCGCTATGTTCACCACTATTCCTATGACCTGGGATTAAGGCATCTGCTGTTGACCGCTCCAGTGTGTTTTTCGTTGGCATCTGCGTTTGCCGCTGCCGAGCACAAGCTAAGAGTAGATGCCGCACAAATGCGTCGGGTGCTGACCTATATCGATACAACTTTTTCTCTGTCTCCCTATTTTCGGCAGAACTCAACACGGCAAATCATCCGCCGGCTCAGTGTCCCGCCAGTAATGGCCGGACTGTTGAATTACCTGGCATCCGTAAAGAAGTAATAAAAAAGAAATTTACCTGTTTGTATATGATGTACTGTCAACTATATTATACGACAATGTAATTTCTAAATACTTCGATAATCAGGCGTCCGTATGGCAAAAAAAACAGTTGTGGTCAAAAATCGGGATGGGATACACTGCCGTCCTTCCAGCGCGATTCTCAGCGCTGCGGCCGAATATCCGGACACGCAGTTTATGATACACAGTGATAAAGGCGAATCCGATTTGGCCAGCATCCTCTCTTTGCTTTGCCTTGGTTTGCAGAAAGGCGACAGTGTCGTCATTACTGCGAACGGCGGGCGCGAGGATGAGGCCTGTGATAAGATTGCCGGACTGCTGGAATTTGAATTTGATTTCCCCCCGCGTTAATAAAACGCTTCCCAGCTCCAGCAGATTATTCCGAATTATTCACGCGCTGCGGTTTTGTCGGGCGTATGGATATATTTCTTGACGTCTTCTGCAACCGCATAGTTGGATCCGCTCATATCTACACGATAGGCTCCGGGGTGGCGGGCTTGCTCCCAACGGCGGCGACGCAAATCAATAGTGGCTTCCAGTACCGGATACATCCATTGAATAAATCCCGGATCCTCTTTACAATGCCATTCAAAACTTTTCCCGGATGGATTGATGGAATCTAAAGATATTACATTGTTGCGACGGAAATATTTCTTTACCACCACCTGACCGTCGCGCAATTTTGCTACGACTACGTCTCCACGCTGGGGGAACTCTCCGCCTGCTACCAGAATAATAGTCCCGTGAGGAAAATCCGGTGACATGGAATCCCCTTCAACGGAAAGAGCGAAATAACCGGGTAGCATCTCATGCGCAAACATCGCCGTCTCGTCGGAGCACCCCTTGGCATAATCGTCGATAGGTTCCAGTGCCGGCTCATATCCAGCCGCCTGCGCAAACGAAATGACCGGAACCTCGTTAAGGACCAAAACCGGGCGTACCTCGCTCTCCTGTTGACTGAATTTTTCACGTCCGGAACCCAGCATTTCTCCGAAATATAGCCGCTTCACTTTATCAACATCTTCACTTCCGGGATTGACCAAACCGATTATTTTCAAGAACTTATCAGATGGCAGAGCGATACGCCCATTCAGCATCTGAGATAATGACGGAGGCTTGATCTCCAGATAAGCAGCCACTTCCCGCTGCGTCATATTGCGGTTTCGTATCCAGTTTTTTACCAGAAGACCAATCTGCTTATTCTTTTCCTTCATTTTATTCGACCTTTTGCTTGCGTTGATTTGCATCGCGTTAACCATTTTCATTAATATAAGGTTAAAACCTAATTTTCAAGCTTAAACTAATTTTTTTTTAATTTTTTTACTAATATTATACTTGAAAACATTCATAATAAAGGCAAATTTAATTAGGCAGTTATCTAATTGTATTAAAGGTGTAGTGCATGACAAAACTA
>QKAL01000101.1 GCA_003246475.1 Lentisphaerota bacterium | reverse complement strand
CCCGGCACGATCCGGCGGAGGTACGTGTTCCGCCGTGGACGGTACTATGGCTTTCGCCAGAGGGTTATTGACCTTGAGTTTCCGGGGCAGGTGACAGATTCTGTTCGGCGTTGATCCTGCGATTCAGCGCGCGGAGCTGTTCGAGATATATCTCCGCATAATCCAAATAGAACGCCAGCGCGCGGGAAAAGTTTTTCCCGATGACTCCATCGATGAACAGCTGGCCGATCTCCTTTTCACGCTTCAGCACGTTTTGCGACAGAACGAGGATGTCACGCTCCTCCGGAGCCATCCGGCTCATGATACGCGCCAGGGCGTTTCTGGACTGGGGCTGGTACATCCAGAAATAGAGCAGATCTATCGCGTTGATGAACAGCACCTTTTCCAGATGGCTGTTTTCCGCAGGCAGCGATTTGACGAGTACTTTGGGGGATTTTAACATCCCCATGACGTCTTGTTCGGGGAACATGAGTTCAAGTTTGGCATAATTTTTGAACAGCAGTATCGTCTTCTGGTGATAGTCCTGCAGCCGCAGAGAGATGTTTTTCACGCGGTCGGCATATCCTTCGATTACCCCGGCGACGCAATCCGAGGCCAGTTTCGAGATGATCGCCGCCCAATTTTCCAATATCGCCGCCACGCCGTGGATGCCGAAAAAAGCCAGAATCCCGGCAATGATAAGGTTGAACAATATGGCCAGGGGAATGGAGAAGATTGTGCGGAACCAGTTGCCGACGATGGCCGTCCGCGTAAAGCCGCGCAGTACGTTGTGCCAGTTGATATACGCCCCGTTTGCCAGGGCAATGGCAGTATAGGTCAGCAACGGGTTGGTGTCGGCGGTGATCCCGAGCCAGCGGCTCAGCAGTAAAGTTTTGACCACATAGTCGAGCAGCGGCACGGAAAGTCCCGTGAACATCAGAGAGTCGGCGACCCGTTGCCAGCTGATGAAATCATTCCACTTCAGCAGGCTGGAACGTTTGAGCCCGCCGCCTCCCAGTACTGCCTGAATGATGTTGCGCCCCCCCGTAATCCCGAGCCAGATAAAGGCGCCGCCGTATGCCAGCAGCCACCAGTTCCGAGTCAGGCTGAACGAGAGAAACGCCGGGATCAGTCCGGCTAGAACCTTGAGCACGATTTTCAGGTTGGAATTGAGGTATTGCCATAGTTCACCCATGCCGCGCCACAAAAGTATATCGTTTCGGCTGAACGACGGTTGCGGCTGGTAGAACCCGCCCATCGACGCGATATTGCCGGGACGGCCCATTTTCGCCACTCCGTCATCCAGCACCCATTGGTCCTTGACGCGATACCCCGCGTGAAACCGCCGCATGATCCCGAGCATTCGTTTGCCCCAGCCCGAACTGGTGTCTTTCGGCAAATAACTGCGGGAGAGATGTGCCCTGGCGGTAACCGGTAAACGCTCCAGCTCGGAATCAGTCCCATGCAACAGCCGCCGCCGGATTGCCGGGGACAGCGAATCCGCCACGATCAGACCCATGCCATGGAGTTTGCGCGAGCGGCTGGCCGAATCGCTGCCGAGGCGGGCGCCCAGTTCTGATCGGCTGTAGAAGTCGATGAAATGCGGCAGGTCAAGGAGGATGCGACGGGTCTTGGCGATCCGTTCGTCCCGGTCGGCATAAGCCGATTTTTCCAGCCGTGCGATGACCTGGCGGACAATCTGCTTGAGCTGGATGACGTTACCCCGGTTCAACGCCTGGCGTAGAAGGTTGATGTCCTCTTTGTCATCGAATTCCCCGAGGATGTAGTCTTTCAGATTGAAAAGTTCCAGATGGGTGATCCGGCCGCGGCAGTCATAGAGGATTTCCAGTACGTCTTCAAGTTTCAAGCCGCTGAGGTTAAGGGTCAGGCGGAAGCCGGAGGAGATTCCCCGTAAACGGTCGATCAGCTCATTCTGGGTGTACTGGTTGATCTCCGGCAGTTCGCTCAGGTCGGCGGGCGGACTGTAAAGACGCTCCGCTGAAAGGTAATTACTCCGGATATAATCACCGCTGATGTCGGAAAGTTTTTTTCTGGTTGCTGCCGGTTCCGGTTGGTTATTGTCATTTTCCGCTTTGTCGATGCGGTTCTGCACCAGTTGAAAGACCCGCCCGGCAATCAGTTCGGCGATGTGTTCCAGTGCCGGTTGTCCGTAGCGGACCGAATCAAGAAACTCCGCCTGAGATATCGGCGCCATCTCGATCCCGAATTCCGTGTTCAGCGCGTTGAGACGGTTGCAATTGAAATCATCAAGGACGGCCAGAACCTGTTTCTTCTTGTATTCGGCGGCCGCCACGCCCTGGGCCTGAAAATTCCGGACTTCCTCCCGATCCAAATATGAGAGGAAATCGGCTGTGCCGGAAAATCCCCTGGGCGCCCAGATCATTTCCGTAATCCGGCCGCGGAAGACCGTGGCCAGTTCGACTCCGATACGTACATCCACATCCATGATCTCGGCTGCCCGGAGCAGTTCCTCCGCCGCGTAGCGGGGCACGTAGTTGTAATAAATAACCTGCAGCTCCCGGATTCCTTTGATCCAGGCATCCATGATCAGATGGGTGGGCGTTTTGCGTCCCTTGGTGTTGACGTCGTGGACATGATAATCGAAGGCGATCTGGTTCCATTCTTCCGGCATTTCCAGCAGATGATATTTCTTGAGCTGCCGCCGGATAAATCGCGGTGGGGCCAGCAGTGCGGTACGCATGTCGTGCGCCAGTTTCAATTGCCGGATCGGGTCTTTGCGTTCGCGGATCAATTCTTTCATCAGCTGCATCAGTACCCGTGCAGCGTTAAGCCTTAACTCGCTGGGATTGCCGTCAACGATCTCATCGCGCAACGAACGCAACGCGCTGAGGCGCTGTTCCAGCCCCTCCGGGGTCTGCTCCTGAGATTCCAGCAAATCAAGCATGGCGGTGATGATGCGGATCTCTTTGGGGGCGGCAAGTTCTTTGATGCCGCGGGGATGGAAACACGGTTCAAACAGTTTGCGCAGTTGTTTTTGCGAACGAGAACCGTTAATGATCTCGCTGAGAGTGTTCAGCAGTCCGTAATCGGCCTTGTCGAACAACAATTTATCCAGTAATTTCCGCATGCTTCCCCTCGTCGTCGCACCGAGAAAATAAAAACGGCAGGTGACACCGATAAATATGATAGTATCGCTTACGCCGGAAAATGCAATCAATATTCACGGTTTATATCCTCCTTTTCCCGATTTGAATACCTCAAGAGTGCAAAAAGTCATGATCAAGGGGGGCGATGAAGAGTTGAAACAGGTTGTGTAATCCTTTGAACGGCTGAAAAAACTTTTTTGACCTGTGAATTTTAACGGCAGGAACCGGTTCAGTTTTTTTTCAGGAAATGGATCAGTTCTTCGGCGAAGGCCGTGCCGATGCCCGGTACTTTGGCCGCGATCTCCTCGGCGGTGGCTTTTCGCAGTTCCCGCAGCGAACCGAAGGCTTGCAGCAGTGCTTTCTTTCTGGCCGGTCCGATTCCCGGCATGTCATCGAGCAGTGATTCCTGAAGCCGTTTTGCCCGTAACTCGCGGTGGTAGGAGATGGCGAAACGGTGGGCTTCATCGCGCAGCGCCTGCAGTACCCTCAGCGCCGGGCGGCTGCGATCCAGAACCAACGGTTCGGAACGACCCGGCACGAAAATCTCTTCGTTTTTCTTGGCAAGCCCGATCACCGGCAACGGCGGAACTCCCAGTTTGACCAGCGCGTCCACCGCCGATCCCAGCTGGCCTTTGCCGCCATCAACCATGATCAGGTCGGGCAGGGGACGGTTTTCCTCCAGTCGCCGTTTATAGCAGCGGGTGATGACCTCGTACATCATGGCGAAGTCATCGCTGTGGTCGACGGTACGGATGCGGAAGCGGCGGTAGCGCGAACGGGCCGGTTTGCCGTTTTCAAAGCAGACCATGCTGGCGACGGCGAGTGCGCCGCCGATGTTGGAGATGTCAAACCCTTCGATGATCGCGGGGGTATTCGCGATCTTCAGGGCCGACTGCAAATCCTTGACCGCGTCGTCGCCGGTCATGGCCGGGATGGAGGCAAAACGGAAATTGCGGTTTTTCTGCCCGAAAGCATCTTCGATGACGCCGATGATGTCGCGCCATTTGGCGGCCTGCTCGAACTTCATGTTCCGGGCGGCGACCGCCATTTTCTCTCGAAGTCCGTCGGTAACGATCTTGTGCTGGCCCTCGAAAACCTTGATGACGGTGTTGATGCGTTCGCGGTATTCTTCGCGGGAGACTTTTCCGATGCAGGGCGCGGAACAGTCGCGGATGGTACTGGCAAGGCAGTGGCGGTGATCGTTTTCGTCCGGGGTTGGCGTCCGGCAGACACGCAATCCGAAGTGGCGGTTGAGATAATCTACCGCAATGCGGAGGTTGTTGCCGCTGGGAAACGGTCCATAATAGATGGCATTGTCGTCCTTCTGAACCCGGGCGAGGCGGAGGCGTGGGAAGTCCTCGTTGAGATTGATCTTGAGCAGCAGGAAACGCTTGTCGTCGCGCATCAGCACATTGTAATAGGGCGCGTAGTCCTTGATCAGCCGCGACTCCAGGATCAGGGCTTCCTCCTCGTTTTTTACCTCGTAATATTCCCAGGTGAAGATGGATTTGATCAGGGAGCGGAGTTTGGGGTCGGCGGTATCCAGACGGGATGGCTGGAAATAATGTGACATGCGCTTACGCAGATTGACCGCCTTGCCGACGTAAATGACCTTGTCAAACCGGTCGCGGTAGACGTATACCCCGGGTTTTGCCGGGACATCGCCGGGACGGAACTGACTTTTTTCACGTTTGAACAATATTCCGCCTCCAGAATTTCAAGTCCCGGACGGGTTTGCCGCCGTCCGGGACCGGAGATTAGTTCTGCCAGGGCTGGAAACGACCCTGTTCATAAAGGCAATTGAGTGCCACGCTGATGCCGGCATATTCGCCGATATGACGTTTGAGCACGCTTGGAATCACCTTGCAGCTCTTGAGCTGGACATCCCAGCAGAACTGCGGCAGATACTTGAACATCGGTTCCATGAACAGATCACCGGCGGCCCAGGCGAGGGTGCCGAGTACGATCATTTCCGGATTGAAGATGTTGATCAGTGAACCGATGCCCTGAGCGTTACGCAGACACATTTCGTCCCAGAGTTTGCAGGCGTAGTCGTCGCCGTCGCGTACCGCCTTTTCGAGGCAGACCAAATCGATGTCGTCATAGTTGCCTTTGGCGTATTTGACGATCGGGTGATCGGGTTTGTCCGCGAGTTCGCGCTGCATGCGCATGGCAAGGGCGCGGCCGCCGCAATAGGCTTCGTAGCAGCCACGGATGCCGCAGTTGCACATCGGGCCGTTGAGGTCGATCGAGAAGTGTCCGCATTCACCGGCGAGGAAGTTGTGCCCCTGGACCAGGTGTCCATTGGTGATGATACCACCGCCGATACCGGTACTCATGGTCAGATAGAGCATGTTGCGGCACTGTTTTCCGGCTCCGAAGAACCATTCGGCCAGTGCTCCGGCGTTGGCGTCGTTTTCCATGTATGCTTCGATGCCAAAGGCATTCTTCAGGTAATCGCGAATGGGAACGTTGACCCACTTCTTCATATTGGTCGGGGTGGTGATCATCCCGTTGGGGATGTCGTGGGGCGCGGGGGAGCCGATACCCAGGGCGACGATGTCGCTGTTTTTCAGGCCGGCTTCTGCGATAAGTTTTTTGCCCATTGCGACCAGTTCGGGCAGGACGTCGTCGGGGTGGCGTTCCTTGTTGTCGACACGGCCGGAGGCCAGGATTTTGCCTTCGCTGGTACCCAGGCAGACGGCGATTTTCGTGCCGCCGATGTCAAAACCGAGAACGGGGAATGATGTTGCCATTTTTCTCCTCAAATTTAATGCGATTTTATTTTAAAAACTACTGTAAATTTTATGAAATGAATATATCTTGTGATAGCAATAAAAAAAGCCGGAAATTAAAAAAATACGGAGTTATATCCATGTTAGCCACCATTTTTACCCTGATGACCGATGCCGGTGCCTATTACGCGTTTTCGGTCAGCGACTTTGTCGGACGTTCGATTGTTATCGCGTTGCTGGTGGGATCGGTTCTCGCCTGGTCGATCATGATTGAAAAGGGCCTGTCCGTCAACAAGGCAAAGAAGGAATCGGAAAAGTTCCTGAAACTGTTCCGCAATGGACAGCCGATCGTGACCTACATCAAGGAATCGGATAAGAGCAGCAGTCCGTTGGCGCGAATTTACGAGGCCGGAGCGGAAAAACTGCTGGAATTTTACAATCTGCCGCCGGAACAGATACTGCTGGCACGCGAGGCTCCGAAGGTGAAACTTACCGGGGCCCAGATGGATGCGCTTCGTACCGTGCTGGAAGGGGAAGTTTCCGATCAGCTGTTGATCCTTGAGGAGAAAATCGGGTTGCTGGCTACTGCGGTGAGCGCCAGTCCGCTTTGCGGTCTTTTCGGTACGGTGTGGGGGATTATGTATGCCTTCTGTTCGCTGGCAATTCAGGGCAAGGCCGATATCGCGGCGCTGGCTCCCGGTATTGCCGGGGCGCTGTTGACCACGGTCGTGGGGCTGGTGGTGGCGATCCCTTCGCTGCTGGGGTACAACATGTTGACCTTGCTGATCCGCAGTGTTACGGTCTATATGGACAATTTCGTTGAAGAATTCATGTCGCGTCTGAAACTGGAACAACTGGATTAATTCCTTTCAAGAGGTTTGTTTATGCCCAGAAAACGTTATCAGATCGATGCCATTGATAAGATCGACATGTCGCCGCTGATCGACTTGACGTTCATGTTGCTGATCGTCTTCATGATTACTTTCCCGATGCTCGACTACTCCGTCGACGTATCACCGCCGGAGATGACCGCCGACAAACTGCCGGATAATTCCAAGACGGTGGCTTTGAACAACAAGGGCGAGATCGTGTTCAATAATCTCGTTGTCGCGCCGGAGGAGCTGCTGAACGATCTGAAGCATCTGCGTACCATCGATCCCAAGACCTCGATCCTGGTTCGCGCCGACGGCAAGCGTCCATATGATGAGGTGATTTATGTCCTCAAACTGGTTAAGGATTCCGGTTTTGCCAACGTATCATTAGTTACCCAGGCAGAAAATAATAATGATTCCAGAAAGAAACATTGATCCGGCAGCAGCGCTTAAAAAGCGTCGCAGACGGATATTTACAATAGTTCTGGCCGCGCATATACTGGCTATCGGATGCCCGTATTTGTTGTGGCTGCTGACCAGTTTTTTTCAGAAGGAACCTGAGAAAATCATTCAGATCACCCTGACCGATCTTCCTGCCAGTGATTCTCCCAAGGGCGCAGCTGGTGGGTCTCCGCCGGAGCCGACGCCACCAGAGCCAAAGCCCCCAGAGCCCACTCCGCCGGAACCGACGCCACCAGAACCAACGCCACCAGAACCGACGCCACCGGAACCGGTTCCGCCAACGCCTAAACCGCCAGTGGTAAAACCGCCGACTATTAAGAAGCCGGAGAAGAAGCCGGAGAAGAAGCCGGAGAAGAAGCCGGAGAAGAAGCCGGAGAAAAAACCGGAGAAGAAGCCGGAAAAAAAATATCTTGACCCGAAAGAAATCAAATTTACCGACAAAAAAATCAAGCATGAGCGGAAGAAGGATTTGGACAGCAAGCCGTACTCGCCTCCCAATTCCAATAAGAGTGATTTTTCGAAACGCATCGGCGAAATGTTGAATCAGCCGGAAGGCCGCGGCGGCGGAA
Source organism: Lentisphaerota bacterium (assembly GCA_003246475.1). Classification (GTDB taxonomy): domain Bacteria; phylum Verrucomicrobiota; class Lentisphaeria; order Victivallales; family SZUA-371; genus SZUA-371. The sequence continues at coordinate 422 of QKAL01000101.1, read as the reverse complement.
ATCCGGATATGGCCGGGGCGGAAGCCGCGTATGGCCAGATTTTGGCTGCATATATCAAGCCGCGCTGGAACCACCCCGATCAATATGCGCTCAATCACCAGAAGCCGTATGTGATTGTGAAGTTCTATCTGTCTCCCTCCGGTAACGTTATCCGTTGGGAACTCACTGCCCGGAGTAATATCCCGGCGATGGATCGTTCGGTGGAAAAAATGCTCAATGCCATGCGTACCGTTCCCGCCCCGCCGGCAGGTCTGAATACCATTGAGATCAGGTTGCGCGTCGAAGAGTGATTTTTTTCCGTTGCGGGACTTGCATATGGCCTGCGGACAATTATTATAGAAATAGTAATCATTATCAAATTTCAGGTGCTGTTATGAGTGTTGAACATCAATTATCCAAAGGTTGTGTGGATTTTATCGATG
>QKAL01000308.1 GCA_003246475.1 Lentisphaerota bacterium | reverse complement strand
AAGTTATTTTTTACTGCAGTCTTTATTGCGGGAATGTCCTTATCCGGACAACTGACCGCAGAAAACGTCCGAAAGATCCATTTTCTTCAGGACGACGCCCAAGAGCCATTCGTTTCTAAAGTATTTGAGCTTAAAAATATCCGCGCCAACGATCTGACGCCATTCGTTCTCGGCGCCGTCACCCGCTACAATACCAACTCTAAAGTCGACCGGATCAAATTCAATGGCAAACAGTTTCTGATAGTCAGTACCCCGCCGGCAATGATGCCATATGTGGAAGATATGGTTGCCAAAATCGACCGTCCTTGCGCCAAAGCCGACTTGGCAGGGTCAATCGTCGAAGGGACCGGTATCTATCGTTTCACTTACATGCCCAAACATCGTAACAGCCTGGCACTGGTTGAGCTGATTAATCAGACACTTTCCAGCCCGGACGGTTATGCTTATTTCGACTCCGCGACCAACATGATCTACTGGAAGGATTCGCTTTCCGACGGTAGCAATACCGGGTTCTGGATGAAATCTTTCGACCGTCCGCTGCCTCAGGTTGAACTGATCTTCAAAATCTATGAAGTGCGTGACGCTGATCTGAATGATATCGGAGTTGACTATCTGGCGTGGAAGAACGGTCCCGGGCTTAACATCTTTTCTGTCGGCATGGAATCGCTGACACTGGATACCGTGGAAAAAGCATTCTCCAACATGGATCAGTTCAGTTCCTATGCTTATGGCGGGTTCTTCACCGCACCACAGTTTGACATGAGTTTCGTCCGTATGTTGTCGCAGAAAGGCGCCGCGAAAGTCGCGACTACTGCCTCGCTGACGATGATCAATAATTACAACGGCAGCTATTATGTCACACTTTCTCCTGGTACCCAGAACCTCAGCAAAGACAGTTCCGACCGCACTACGGTGGTAACTGGAGCAGACAACACCTCAAAACTCACCATCACCAACCCGGTCATCTGCTTCAAGCGTACCGGAGAAAAAGATACCATCTATGATGGTTTCCTTTCCGACATGACCACCTACGCCCAGCTCGACGGAACCATTCAGTTCCGTTACAACATCACCATGAAAGATGTTGTGGAACGCAACAACCGAGGTGAAGAGCTGACCGAATCCAACAACCTGCAGTCATCTTTGACGCTGGATCTTGGCAATGAACACCTGCTGGCCGTCAGCAACAAGGAACAGGACGTTAAACAGGTCATCGGGGTCCCCTTCCTGTGCGATGTCCCAGTACTCAAATACCTGTTCAGCACCACCACGCAGGTCAAGGAAACCAGCAAACTGTTTGTTACCGTGCAGGGTCGCCTGATACATCCGGAGGACACCTATGCAGCCTGGACCGGAAAACTGGTCAAACCGGAAGTCGTCAACGGTAAATAAGCACAAGGGAGTAGCCTTAATATGAAAAGAAGTTTTATAACATTTTTCGGAGCGGCCGCCCTTTCCCTCGCGTTTAACGCCGCCGCGCAGCAGTCTATCAATAATAATGCCACCGAACCATACGAAAAAACCCAGGTACAGGCGCATCTTCGTCTGAACCTGGAAAAGGAAACCGACGCAGTACAATTCATCCGGGACAACACCGATCCCTACGTTGTCACCAAAACATACGTACTGAAGAACGCCGACCCCTATGAACTGCGGCCTTATCTGCGCAACATTGTTCAAGCGCGCAGAGTCTCCCAGGACAATACCACCGTGGAATGTATCAAACTGATGGATGGAACGGGCATATTGATTGTCTCCGCAGAACTGGAACGTTTCGGGAAGCAGGAAAACGGCATGGGCATTGACGAAATCATCAATGCGCTTGACCAGCCCAAAGTAGTATCATCCTCGGGATCGACCTACTACCTCTACTACCCGATGTACCGTAACGCACAGGAGTTGCGCGAAATGATCTGGAATTCCGGCATCGCGCATACCAACGACGCATACGAGCTACAGAAAGGTGTTGACAAAGTAGTAACCGACATCGGGACCAACAGCCTCTTCTTCTTCATCACCAACTCGCGCAAAAAGACGGTCGATGAAATGATGGCGAAGTATGACACCCCGATTCTCCAGGCCAACGTCAAATACACCATTTATGAACTCGACGACGAAAACGACGGCAAAATGGGCATGGACTTTCAGTCCTGGAAAAACAATGATGGAGCGGACATCCTCTCCGTCGGCGGCAGATACCGCAGTAACTGGACCTCCACCTGGGACGGCGGCGTAGCTCCCCAGACCGGATCGAACAAGACCCAGTTCTTCAGTCTCAATCCGAAATGGAACAGCAAATATCTTGACTTCCTCGTATCCGAGGGTCATGCCAAAGTCGTCACCACCGGTGAAATTCTGGTCCGAAACAACGAAACGGGGATCATCGACCGTTCCACCAACATCTTTGTCCCGGAACAGACCGACATGCCCGACAAGGTGTTGTCGCAGTATATCGCGGTCAGCGGGACCATCTATAATTCCCGCGCCACCGCCGAAGCGCTGGTGACCACCTCCACCATATATTACTTTTCCGCCAAAGACAGCGTTGGCCGTACGGTATCTCTCAGTACCGCCAGTATCTCCGGCTCCATGTCTTCCGTAAAAATGATTCCGCAGGGCAACAATTCTGCCACGCGTTATCAGTTGGCGGTCCAGGGCGGCACATTGATCAAAGACGGACAAAATGTCGGCTACCAGACCGATGACCTTTCCAGTTTTGCCATCTACAAACGCGAAGCCGACGCGACCGGGGTCTTCACCAGCTGGACCGCCGTTGCCTGGACCGACGACATCGTCGTCCAGAAGGCCTATAAGCTGAACACTGCCGTCGGACCGTCATTCGGTTTTACCATGACTGTCGTACCGAAGATCTGCAGTGAATCGTCCACCTTGTCGGTCAAGATCAACAACAGCAGCCTGGTCGGCTGGCAGTCCAATGGTGACCCGCGGATCACCAGAAACAGCGAAATCACCGCCGACGTGATGATAAGCAACAAAGGCAATCGTTTCGTTATCGGCGGGATTGAAAAGGACACCGTGGTCCGCAGTACCAGCGGCGTACCCTACCTGCGTGAGCTCCCCGGTCTGGGCTGGCTTTTCAGCTCCGAATCGGAAACCACCAAGAAATCCCGCCTGGTAGTCGTCGGTGAATGCGTAACTTCACCGATTGATCAGGATGTCCCGCAGCCCATCGCAGCGGAACAGAAGGTCGTCCACGAAAAATTGAAAGATGCCGGAATCAAAAACACCTGGGGCTTCGATCAATATTATATTGACAAATAATTACTAAGGTGTTTTATTACAGCCGGGACCGCGAATCCCGGCTGTTTTCTTTTCCGGCAAACGGCGAACAAAAGGGGGAATGCTGGTGCAACGGAAAATCTCATGTCTGTTACTGCTGATCTTTTTTACCGCACTGCCGTTGAAGGGTGGGGAAAAGCGCCGTATCCATCTCCTGCAGGACGACGGCCAGACCTTCATCGTTTCCAAAGTATATGAACTCAAGCACATTGCCGCCAACGAAATCACCCCGTATATCCTGACCGCGGTTGAACGTTTTGACGACCGTTCAAAAGTCGACCGGATGCGTTATACGGCAGGGAAAAAAGAGTTTCTTGTCGTCAGTACGCCGGTCGATATGATGTATTATGTCGACGAGATGGTTGCCGCTATGGATCATCCCTCTTCCATCGTTGACCAGAGCGGCTCGATAGTCAATGGCACCGGGATGTCCCGTAAAACATATCTGCCGCGGCACCGTTCTTCAGACCAGATGGTGAATATCGCCAATCAGACACTGAGTTTTAACGGCATGGTATTCCGCGACTCGGCGTCAAATCTGATCTACTGGAAAGATACGGGGTTCGTCAGTGACCTGATCGATATGTGGATGCGCCTTTTTGACCGTCCGGTACCGCAGGTGGAACTGGTCTTCCGGATCTATCAGGTCAGAAAAAGTACATTGCAAGACCTCGGAACCGATTACCTGTCATGGAAAAACGGTCCGGGCATGGGATTGTTCAGCACTGGGCTTCAATCCACCAACTACGCCTCATATGAAAGCGGACTCTCCGGCATTAACCAGTTCTCCTCCTGGTCGTTTGGCGGCATGAGCTTCTCCCCGCAGTTTGATGCGTCATTCATCCGTCTGCTCTCTCAACAGGGCGCGGCAAAGATGACTACCACAGCATCGCTTCGGATCATCAGCAATCCAGAAGGTGAATACATGACAAGTTTCACCCCCGCCAACCAGAACATCACCAAAGACACCGATGGCCGGATGTCGGTAATTACCGGAAACAATGAAAATAACTACATTACCGTCAAGGCCCCGGTAATCTGCTTTCAACGTACCGGAGTAGTTAATACGGTCTACAAAGGCGAAGAATCTGATTTCACTATCTACGGTCCGACCGGCGGTAACATCCGCTTTGATTATAACCTTATCATCTCAAGGATTACGGAACGCAACAACCTCGGCGTTGAACTCACGGAGGGCAGCGCATTTCAGTCAACCGTTACCTTGGATCTCGGCATTGAACAGCTCCTGGCACGATGCGATAAAAGTCAACGGGTAAGCCAAACCACAGGGATCCCCTTCCTTTCTTCTCTGCCGATACTTAAATATCTGTTCGGAACCACTGAAAATATTGAGGAGCATAACGAACTCTTCATAACGGTAGAAGCCAGGTCTGTACGTCCGGAAGATCAGCTGGCCGCCTGGAACGGCAAACTCCTGCACGCCGAGGAATATCTAAAAGAAGCAAGGAAAGAATGACCTTGAGAACCTTATTAATACTTTTTCTTTTGATCTGCGGCGGCATATTCGTCCGCGCGGGAGAACGCGCGACCAACAACCAGGCATCGGCTCCGCCTCAGAAAACCATGATCCAGCCGCATATACGTATCCGCATCGATAAGGATACCGATGCGGTACACTTCATCCGCGACAACAACGACCCGAACGTCGTCACCAAGGCTTATCCGATGAAACATGCCGATGCCATTGAGCTGGTGCCCTATCTTCGTGAAATGGTTCAGGCGGTAAAAAACAACGAAGACAGCGTCGGTGTCGACGCAATCAAGTATAACGACGGCTATTCGATTCTGTTAATCTCGTGCGAAGAAGACCGCTTTGAGCCGGAATTGGGCGAGCACGGAATCGACAGGATGGTGGCAGAGCTGGACAAACCAGGCTTCAAGGCCTCCACCGGATCGGCCCGGCTGTTCTATTTCCCTAAATATCGTTCAGCCGGTGAACTGGCAGAGCTGATATACAACGTTGGTACCGCCCACAGCGAAGACCCCTATGAACTGCAGCAGGGAAACGACATCGTCACTACCGACCCTGAACTCAATTCCCTGTTCTTCTTTACCACGCTGTTCAGCAGGAAAAACATTGCCGAGGCTCTCAGTAAATACGACCAGCCATTACCCCAGATCGGAATCGAATTTGTTGTTTACGAGCTCGACGAGGAAGAGGATGGGCAGATCGGCAACGACTTTCAAACTTGGAAAAATCAAGCCGGTTCCGATCTATTGGCTCTGGGAGGCCGGTTTCGCAACAACTGGGCGGCCGAAACCGCCAACGGCATCCTGCCCCAGTCTGGCAGCAACAGTACACGCTTTCTCAACCTGGGACCAAACTGGAACACATCCTATTTAAGTTTTCTGGTCAGTACCAGCCGCGCCCATGTCATGACCTCGGGAGAAATCACCGTATGCAATAACCGTCCTGCCGTTATCGACCGTACCACTAAAATCTTCGTCACTGAAAACACCCCGATGACGAATCAAATTCTCTCCTCCTCGACAACCGTCAACGGCAGCATAAGCAGCAGTAAGAGTACGCTCACCGACTATTATTTCATTGCTGCCGACAGCAGCGGCAAAGCCATCACCATCAATAACGGGTCCGGCAGTATCACAGGTTCCTGCTCTGCAGTAAAGATGATGCCACCGGGAAATCCCGCCGCCACGCGTTATCAGCTGGCGATAGAAGGCGGCACATTGGTCAAGCAAGGCGAATATCTCGGACGTCAGGCCGAAACCGCCAGCTTCGAACTTTACAAACGGGAGGTGGATTCCAGCGGCAATATCACGTGGGCAACCGTCGATTGGACGGATGATATCAAAATCGACAAAGGCGTATCCCAGCAGACCATCCCCTCTCCGGAGTTCGGATTAAAAATGACCGTCACACCGCAGATATGCGCCCAATCCACCACTCTGGAAATACAGGTAACCAACAGCAGCCTGGCCGGTTGGCAGTCTGACGGGACCCCAAGAATAACCAGAGACAGCGATATTACCACCGCAGTGATGCTGGACAATCGCGGCCAAAATTTTGTCTTGGGCGGAATTGAGAAATCCACCGTAGTACGCAGCACTTCCGGCATGCCGTTATTGCGTGAGCTTCCCGGTCTTGGCTGGCTGTTCGGATCCGAGTCGGAAACCACCCAAAAAACCCACCTGATCGTGGTCGCCAAATGCCGCATTCACAGACCGGATTCACCCCTGCCGCAGGAAATCAAACAAAAACAAATTGGCTTATTTTTATGACAAAATGTTTACATCTATTTCTGCTCCTTGCCGCATCTATCAGTCTAAAAGCAGCGACCAAGATTGCAATCATCGGTACCCATCCAGTGGCAGATCTACTTTTGGAAAAAATTTCTTCTGATCATGAATTCTGTACTCTGGAACGTACCGACATAAAAAAAATACTTATGGAACACGAGCTCGCATCCGATACTATTGGCCAGCAGAAACTCAGAAATGCATTTCCACACTTGGAGTTGATTGCAGCATTTTCGCCCACATATCCCAAAAGCAAAAATCCAGAAAGCAGACTATTTATCTTCAATGCCCAAAACGGTTTTCTGCTAGTCGCAAAACAATTACCCTCCAAACTTGAAACTGCCACATCGAACGCGCTTGAGCACATCCGACTGGCCGCTCATAAGCTAAGCGCCCCCAATCCAATATTCGTTTCCATCGTTTCGTTACGCGACGGAGGAATTCCGCAACGTTATAATGATATAATTTTATCATATGTCAGCCAAATTGAAGATCAATTGACCTCTCAACCTCATATACAATTGCTGGAACGCACCCGGCTGGACTTGGTAAATCAAGAGCGCGACTTAAGCGAACAGATTTATAAACTCGTTCCTTCATCGCGATTGCTACGGCTTGAATTCCTCCCGGGCGAATTGCCGGAACAAGGCAGTTTGAATATATATGTCACGTCGGTCTCGGATACAATCATTTCGCAAATAACCATTCCTCTCCATTTTGACTCCCCTCAAACCAATTTCGCCCCCCTAATAAACTTTTTCGATGCCACCCCAGTCCATGCGAAAACTGACGTCAAAGAAGAAGCCGAGCGATTTGTTGCCGAAGCTGACCGTCTTTCACATAATCTCGATTTCCCGGGAGCTACTCTTAAAATGGAAGCTGCAACGGCGCTAATTCCTAATAATCTGGATTATCGCCGCAAACTGCTCATATTAAAACGCAAAGACAATAATCAGATTGTCTCATGGGAACAACGTCTCGATCTTTGCGGACGAGCGTTGGCCACGGCACAGGAGCTGGCCCGAAAATACCCAGAGAAAATAGATAATTATTATTTTTTGTCCGAATTTTTTGGTCTCTTATACGGCTCTAATGAGATCAATGCTCAGAACTGGATACGTGTAGCCGGAACACTTTTTCTAGCAGAGCGGAAAGCGGTACTGCTCAAGAATCGTCCGCAGATGACTCCGCAACAGAGGTACGAATGTCACTATTCCATTTGCCAGCAATTGCCGATGTATTACTATTGTTTTGCAACCCAGGAGGAATATTGTGATGCGCTATACGCAATGATGGATCAACAGCTGGAATACCTTAAAGACAATAGAAATGAGCATAACTTATTTTGGGTTCCCCAAGCCCATTTTTGTTGGTTTATTCCCACGCTTTATCGCAACTTTCCTGAAAAATTGTTGGAGAAGTCACTCAATCACCCTCATGAAATGGCAAGGTATTGGGGCAACTATTTCCAGTTGCTGAAAAAAACTTTTGTCAGCAACGGCAACAAGGAGACGTTTTTAAGTAATTATGAAATTTTTAACAAGGAAAAGAAAAAATTTTTACCCATCGGACCGGATCAGGATATTCTCCTTTATGAACTTGTTAGCGCTCACTTCCCACAATTGTTATC
>QKAL01000098.1 GCA_003246475.1 Lentisphaerota bacterium | reverse complement strand
TATTGCCATGACCGCTTCAACTTCACACAAGTCTCCTGTATAGAGCTCTATCATGAGACAGAATGGATCTTCCGGCAGGAAAACAGTATTATCCTCCCATGGTATCTGGTCCGACAAAATAAAATTGATCTTTTTTGCAATTCCATAACACGTTGTGTCTCCCCACATCAATTTCTGGGCATGCTCCGATGGGACTTCTCTCTGAAGGACTTGCCGGCGAACAACTTTAGCCGATTTTCCGTTTTTATTAAAGAGATGATAGCAAAGTATGATTACAGCCATAACAGAGACACAAAAAAATCTTTTAAAAAGAAATACTTCTATACATGAAAGCCCAAGGAAAATGATTAATAAAGCCCAAATCGTTACAGCGTATTTTTCACAAAAATTGTTTTTCTTCCGTTGATTGACCAAATCCGACAATATCTCCGGAACTACCAGGGGGGGATATTTTTCCCTCAACGATGCTAGACATATTAAGCTGTTATCTTTTTCCGGCCTTTGGTAAATATACCCCACCACATCTTTAAATCTGAGATCTGCCCCACCCTTTCCATCGAAAAAATCATTTGGGAATGATATTTGAAATTCATCTTCAATTGCTTCCACACACTCGACATCCTCCAAATCTCCAGTTTTACTACTTAACATCAGCGAAAATTTGTCATCTGGAAGAAATACGGCATCATCGCTCCATTCTATATGCTTAATACATAGAGCGGTAATTATATTTGCAATTTCTGATTCCTCTGGACAGCTCCACAAAGATTGCCAGTCTCCAATACAAACATCACGCCCAGATATAAAATCACTTACGTACTTGTGAATCTTCTTTTCAACATTAATACAGGAGAGGTAAAGAGCAATTACAACTGACGCAATAATCCACAGATAACACCAAAAATAGTTTATCGACCATCTATATCCGATAATTATAGTGGCTAAAAATACAGCGCCCAGCACAATAGTTGCAATCAGAATATTTCCGGAAGAGATTTCCCTCCACTTTGCCGCCCGGAAATAAAATTCGGGGGGCTCATTCAGAGGAGGGTTTTTCGGGGACAAGTTTTCTCTGATTGTCGAATTATTTTGCATTTTACCTTTTTTATCTGGAATTGCACCAAGATTTCAAAGGATCATAAATTTTGAAGGAGAGAGGCCTGCCTGCGCTTGGCAAAACCCTGTATTGACGCTCAAGAGCAACCTAGAGTTTTGAATAGCGCAGGTTAACCACTCCCCTATCCAATTCAACTATTGATAAAATCCGGAATTATTTCTTGCGCCGTTTTTTATCAAAACGTGACATCCGCTCCATCTTACGCCGCGCCTTCATTCCCTTGGTGCCTTTCTTCTTCACCTGAGGGATCGCATCGCCGCCGCCATCCTCGCGGGTTGAAGCTTTTATCAGAGTCCGCTTGGACACGATCGTTTTCGGACGCTCACGCAAGCGGATAACCAGCGGCTGACCAACGAATCCGAACGAATCGCGGAAGTAATTGGTCAGATAGGTCAAATAGTTGTCGGCACAGAGATTAGTGTAATTAACAAACATTAAAAACGTCGGCGGAGTATTGGAGATCATGGTAGTATAGTAGATCTTAAGCGGGGAAATACCGACAACCGGCGGTGAGTAGTGCGCCACCGCATCCTCGACCACCTTGTTGATCAGGGAGGTCGGAATCTGCACTTTAGACTGTTCGATGATTTCCGCGATCATATCCATCATCTTATCAAAACCGTTGCCGGTCTTGGCGCAGACAAACACCACCGGAGCGTAATTCATGCCCGGCAGGGTATAACGGATTTCATCAAGTACCGTCTTCTGGTCCCGTTCCTCGCAGATGTCCCACTTGTTGGCCACGATGATACAGGCCTTCCCGGAATTCTCGATCATCGAAGCGATGTGCCGGTCCTGAGCCGTAACGCCATTTTTTGACGACTCGACCAGAAACAGGACAACATTCGAACGCGACACCGCGTCCTGCGCTCTCATGGTACTGTAATGTTCTACCGCGCTGTCTATTTTACCTTTTCGGCGCAGACCGGCGGTATCAATCAGACACGCAGCCAGTTTTTCACCCTTAAATTCCAGCTCAAAATCAACATCCACGGCATCGCGGGTGGTCCCGGCAACATCGCTGACCATCACCCGGTCTTCACCCAGAAGGCGATTAATCAGAGATGATTTGCCCACATTGGGACGACCAACCGCCACCAGGCGGAACGGCTCAGCTTTTTCCGGCATGTCGTGAGTACGGGGCACATCAGCAAGAACTTTGCGCAGCAATGCATCAATTCCGAGCCGGTGCAGGCAGGAAATCGGAAACATATCCTGGAAACCGAGTTTGTTAAAATCCAGCATCATCTGCTCATGGCGCGGGTCATCCACCTTGTTGGCGGCAATGATAACTTTTTTACCACACTCGCGGAGTCGCAACGCCACTTCCGAATCCAGAACCACCAGCCCTTCCTGAACGTTGACCACCATAATGAGAACGTCGGCGCCGGCGATAGCCGCCTCCACCTGCGTGGCAATATTGCGGTCCCACATGTCGACCCCTTTTTCCTGACCGGCAATAACGCCGAGGCCACCGGTATCGACCAGCTGGAAATACTTGTCATGCCACATCGCCGGAGCAACAATACGGTCACGCGTAACGCCGCTGGACTCGTGGACAATGGCCAGGCGACGGCCGATAATCGCGTTGAAAAGCGAGGATTTTCCGACATTCGGGCGGCCGACAATCGCGACAGTCGGAACTGTCACCTTGCGCTCCCTGACGCCGAAATCAATATTTTCGATATTATTATTTTCTAGATCCATACAGGCAAACCTCTTCAGTTTGTCAAAATTATTATGCCACCGCATCAATTCAGACTTGATTAAAAAAAAATTCTGGTATAGTTTAAGCTGGTAAGATAGCATTGTTCCAACACTTTGTAAATGTTTTTTTTTATAAAAACCGCAACTATTGAGGACCCGGATGATAAAATCATGCGTTAATATCTTTATGATCCCGGTTTTGTTGGCAGGCGCTATCAGGCTCGCCGGACAAAACATCGAATTTACCCGCGATTTCCAATATCCGCAGACCCCTACTTTCGTGGATCAAACCTCTCAGGAAAACCAATCATCCGGCAAAATTGATACGGTCTGGAGCATGAGGAAACAGGAGCGGATGAGTCAACCCACGGCTGATCGCAACCGGTTCGGCTGCGTCAAGATGGTCTGCGTTCCTCCCGGCGCACTGGAGCCCGACAGGAATTATGGCTTCGGACTTATTTCCTATCTCGGCGCAAAATACATACGAGGCACCTTCAGCTTTACCGGACCTGCCGACGCGCTGATCTGTATTACCGGATTCGCCTGGGGCACGGAAAACAATAACGGCAATTTCATCCCCCTGCTGATCTCTCTGGATTACCAGGCGGTAAAACAGCCCTCATATGAATTTACCTGGTACCAACCGACAGGATACCAGATCGATCATAATAATGTACTCCCCATCAATGACCAGGTCGTATTGAACTATAATTTCAAGGTTCCCGCCCAGTCCAAGGTAGACTGGGCCAACTCACCGGGATTCCACCGTTTCTCCGCCGCCGGCGGCGCCTGGGGAAAAGTACCTCCCATCGTAAAAAACAGTATTTTCACCTGGGACTATGCCGGGTTGGGCGTTTTTTCCAGCCAGATCAGCCGCTCATACAGAGTTAAAGGCCGTATCGCTCTCCCCGGCAACTGCATTGCAACGGGATTTGCCGTAAGCCCCACCGATGGAACAATATTTCTGGCATTGTCCGATGGCAGGATCATTGCCTGCACGCTCAATGGATCGATTCTCTGGGAGGCAGAGGGACAACCGCCATTGATCGTCTATAAAAATCACCTGCTGGCAATTTCGCCCGACTATCAGAATCTGCAGTCTATCAATACCGACTCCGGAGACGTTGAATTTGATCATGATCTGCCGTCATACCTGCCGCGCAACGAAAACTGCATGGCAACGTTTTCGACCGAAGCCGGAGATTTTCTCCTCTTATCCATTCCTGCGCAGAGCCGGATCATCTGCTACCGGCTGGCCAACATGTGACCACCGGGAGCCGGATCAGTCGCCGGAACGGTCAGGAGCTGACATCATAAAAGCGGCAAGCTTCATATCCCATGGAGTATCAATATCCAGCGAACGCTGTTCCGGCATGACATACGCCGCCGACCTGGCGGGCATAAAGGTCTGTTCGCTGCGAAAAACGGAAACTTTGAGCAGATATATCGCACCGTTTTCACTGAACACTTCAGGCAGAAGCTGACGGCGGGGAGCGGTGTTTCGCTCCACATACATGTCCTGGATAATCCCTTCGGCATCGATGGTACGGGCATAATAGGGATGGCTGGCTACCGCGCTGACACTGATAACCGCATCGCAATCCTTATCTGCCGCGATCTTGATGGCCGCGTCGATGTCTTCGCTGGTACGAAAGGGAGAAGTAGGCTGCAGCAAAAGCAGATAGTCGGGCGAGTAGTGCTGTTCTTTTTCCAGCCGGTCGAGGACATGGTTGACCACATCCACCTGCGAGGCGGTATCCGTCGCAAGTTCGGCGGGGCGCATAAAAGGGATCTCCGCCCCGAAATGCCGGGCAACTGCCGCAATATCCGGGTCATCGGTTGAGACCACCACCCGGTCGACTTCCGCCGCTTTAACCGCCGCTTCAACGGTCCAGCCGATCAACGGCTTATCACCCAGCATGGCGATATTCTTCTTCGGGATGCCTTTTGACCCTCCCCGGGCGCCGATTATTGCAAGTACCTTCATTTGCCATCCTTGATTATGATATGTTTCAGCATATAGTATAATTCAGAGACTCAAGAAAACAACAATTTTGCTTAACATTTTATGTCAGACGCGTATTTTACAGAAATGAGCCGTTTCCGGGACCGGGTGCTGGCACTGGCCGCCGGAAAACAACCGGGACGCGATATCCCCGCCGCGCATCTGTATGTCGGCCCGATCGATGCTGCGTCATTCGCTAAAATGCGTGACTCGCTCGCTCCGGCAACATTTCTCCTGATCTATCACGCTCCTTCGGATGCGGTTCATATTGAGGATCTGGCTAAGAATATCCGAAGCGGTGAGCGAACGCTGTTCTGTCCGCTGGTTCCGGAGGCTTTTTGTGCCGACAAAGCTGGTGTCATCACCAGTCTTTTCTTAAATCATAACGTCACACTGGCTATCTCGGATACCTATGCGACCCGATACGAACGGGAAATCAGGGAGATCCGGACATCGCTGGAGCTGGCGGGAAGCAACGCCGAAAAATCATATTTCGGGCGTCTGATCTATCTACGCAACGCCATCATCAATCTGCGATACATGGACGCTGCCAGAAGCCGGATCTTCACGCCCATGGAGCAACAGCTTCCGGCTGCGGTATGCAGTGCCGGACCGTCGCTTAAGCACAGCCTGCCACTGCTCAGGGAATATGCCGACCGGATTTTGATCATCTGCGTCTACCGCGCCCTGCCGCTTTTGCTCGAAGCAGGGATCAACCCGGATTTTGTCGTTCAGGTGGACCCGTCGGACATTATGAAATCGATGCAATTCAAACCGGACGAACTGCCGCCGCTGGTTGCCGCCAGTTCAATCAGCCCGGTAATAGCCGCGGAATTCAATGAAATAATCTGGAGCACCGGGGATTCGCCGGAATTTAACGCGCTGGGAGACGAGCTCGACATTCCGCGCCTGCCCCTGCACATATCCCGTTCGGTAACCGTTACTGCCATCGATTTCGCACGATACGCAGGCTGCCGGAAGATCGCCTTGCTCGGTTCGGATCTTTGTCTGGCGGCCGACGGCCGATGTTATGCTGACACTGCGGAGCAGGACATCGGCAACGGTTTTTTCATCCAGGTCAAGGGAACTTCGGAGGACGTGGTCACGACCGACCTCAATCTGGATCTGATCCGGGAGTCCATCCAGAGATATATTCAAGGTGCCAAGACCGGTCCCGGCGCACCTTCTTTCTACAACTGTTCCGAGCGCGGCGCCAATATCGAAGGATGCCGTAACATATCTCTCGAAAAATTCTGTTCCAGTTTTGCCGGAGAATTGAAAGGACATTTGCCTCTTTCCGCCGTTGACCGGGGTGTTTCGGACGACGTAATGCAGACCCTGCGCCGACAGGCCAGGTCCGCGAGTACGGCGGCGGAAAATATCATCAAACACGCATCTCGCCTTTCAAACAGCCTTCGCAACAGTTCCAATGAGGCAAAAAAGATCAAATCGGAACAGCAGTTGCTGAGCGAAGCCATAAAAGCCGGAGCCGATGCCATGTCGACCCGGCCACTTTCCCGTGTTTTACGGGCATATGAGCAGCAGACCGCCGAAATGGATTTCCGCCTTTTCCCCGCGGTGATGGCAAACGACCCGTTCGGGATGCTGGAACAAATCATCCGTACCAACCGTTTTATTAAATTTTTTATTGATGACTTGATCACCGATATAAGTTCGGAAGCCCAAGGAGATCTGCGGCGTTATAATTGCCTGCGGGAAATCTTTCTTCAACTGCAGCAGAACCGGAATCCGCGCCTCGCCGAGTTTTTGCGCTGTTCGCCGGAATGCCGTGATTTCGCAGATAACACGTCAACCGGGCTGAATCACCTGCGGCTGCCCTTTTTTCTGACGCTTCCCGACCGGCGAAAGGTGTTTACCGATTCACCGACCCCCGGCATGGAAGTCGGGCTCCGACGTTATGCGAAACTGCGGAACCGAAAATTTCTCGAAACCGCCGGGATCGCCACCGCCGACATGGCGCTGGTCTACGTCACCGCGGGCAATTTTTACCATCTGGATGAATTGAGACTGCGCCGCGCCGATCTGCCGACGCTGGTCGTCATGCCCTGGGCCGGGGTTGCCGATATACTTTCCCAACGATGCCTGATCGACAGCTTTCTTCCTGAAAACACGACACTGGTGTGTGTCGATGCCGATCCTGAATGGCTGGAGTTTTGCCGGAAAAAGATTGACGCGTTCAAAGCCGCCGGCAAGCGGCTCTGCCTGATGAAAACCCCATCTGCCGACGCATTGCCGGAAGTCAATGAAATCTTCGGACAGCTGAATGTGCTGGTTCAGGCTTCGGGCGGCATTTCACCGGAAAACATCGATTGACGGTATTTGCCGATAAACACTGCCGGCTGCCCCCCGGTATTCCAATAAACAATGGTCCCGCCGACATCGCCTCGTTTGATTCCTGACAGCATACCGGCAACCGTTTTCGCGTTATAGACCGGGTCAATGATGATACCGTCAAGCCGGGCAATCTGATGCATCGCCGCGACGCAGTCGGGGTATAACTCTCCATAACCACTGCCGATAAACCGGTCATTTACCTCATAATCCAACGACTGCGGCGGGAGCAGCAGAAATTCTTCGCCCCGGCGACAGACTTCATCGACCGCCTCCCGGCAGCGTGACGCAGGACGGGCAACGCTGTACCCCAACACCTGCACTTTCCAGTCCAGCAGGCTGCAGCCCATGACGATACCGGCAAAAGTCGTTCCGGTACCGCAGGGGACAACAATATGCTGCGGTACTATGCCCTGCTGTTCACACTGGTCTTTCAACTCCCGCGCGGCGTCAACATACGCCGCCAGTCCGAGTACGGAATGTCCGCCGCCAGCGATGAAATACGGGGCATCAAGCGTCTGCATCAATTCGTCAATCTTGTCCTGAACCTGATGCGGCTTTACCACATGAATCTTCGCGCCGCACATCATATCGAGCAAAAGATTTCCTTCCTGAATCTCGAGTTTATCGGATTCGGAAATGATTATCAATTCGACGTTCATTCCGCACACCGCCCCCAGAACCGCCGTCATCCGGCAATGATTGGAATGCGGCGCACCGACCGTAACCAGGGTTCTGCTCCCTTTTATCTGCGCGTCTCTGACAATAAGGTCAAGCTTGCGTTCCTTGTTCCCGCCGAAAACATGCCCGGTCAGGTCATCGCGCTTGATATAGATCCGGGCGCCCGCCGATACCGAGAAGTTCGGCAGATACTCCAGCGGTGTCGGCAGCAATGCCTTATTCAAACGCGGCAAAGATGATATTTGTTCAAACGCCGTCATTTAACACCCCCGGAAAAAGAATTTGATTAGACGGCAAATGCCTCGGAATTTATCTTTTAATCTGTCGCTGTATTTGATGTTCTGCCGCAGAACCGGGTAGGCATAGATAAATTTGT
>QKAL01000158.1 GCA_003246475.1 Lentisphaerota bacterium | reverse complement strand
GTTTTCGGATAATAGCGCTAAAAACGACTTTTTTTTATCACAAATTTCCGGCACGAAAATGCATAAAACAGTTTTAATGTTGCGTTTGCGCGTGTAAATTAACGCTTATTGGATTTCACGACCAACATAATTAACGCACAGGTGTATTATGATAAGGAAGAACGGCGAGTACAAGATCGACATCCGCAAAGAAATGCGCGGCGGCAAGGGCGAGGTCACCATTGAGCACCTCTGGGCGCCGCAGGACGAACTTAAAGCAAAAACCCGACTGTTCGCACGCCTGACACTCAAACCGGGATGCAGCATCGGATTTCATACCCACGATCAGGAAGAAGAAGTGTTCTATCTGGTTCAGGGCACTGCCGAAGCCGACGACAACGGCACCAAGGTAAAGCTCCGTGCCGGGGACACCATCCTCACCGGCGGCGGGTCGGGACATTCCATCGAAAACATCGGAACAGAAAACCTGGTCATCATGGCAGTGATCGCCAGTTATTAATTACCAGCAGGAAAGTATTTCTATCATGAGTTTAAGCAGAGAGCAGTTATTTAAGGCGGCCGAGCAGTACGGTACGCCGCTTTTCGTTTATGATGCCGACCGGATCCACAACTGTTATCAGGCACTTTTCGATTTCATCAAGTGGCCGAAACTTAAGATCCATTACGCCATGAAAGCCAATTACAGCTATCATATCCTTGGACTCCTCAAGGATCTCGGCTCCTCGCTGGACACGGTCAGCCCCGGGGATGTACTGATGGCGCTTAAAGCCGGCTTTCCCGTGGACCGCATTCTTTTCACCGCCAACAACATGACCGAAACGGAAATGATCGAGGTTCAGAAAACCGGCGTACTGATGAATATCGGCGAGCTTTCCCGACTGGAAAAATTCGGTAAGATGTTTCCCGGGTCCCGGGTATGCGTCCGTTTCAATCCCGACGTCAAGGATGGCGACAGCGCCAAAACCATGACCGGCGGAGATTTGACCAAATTCGGCATCCTGCTCAAAGAGGTGGACAAAGTCAAGGCCATCGCCGCCGAATACAAACTCAAGGTCGTCGGTCTGCACGAACACACCGGCTCAGGACTGCAGCACACCGAATCGGTATTCCAGAGCATGAAAAACCTGATGGCGGTCGGCACCCGCGAGAACTTCCCCGATCTCGAGTTCCTTGATTTCGGCGGCGGTTTCAAGGTCCCGTACCAGCCGAACGAAAAACGTATCGACTATGTCAGCATGGGCAAAGAGATCACCCGGCTGTTCAGCGAATACTGCCGTTCCTACGGCAAAGAGCTCGGAATGTATTTCGAGCCGGGCAAATATATGGTCGCCGAGTCCGGGTACCTGCTGGTCACCGTCAATACCATCAAGGATAACAACGGACGTCTGATCGCCGGTTGTAATT
The DNA here is from genome assembly GCA_003246475.1 of Lentisphaerota bacterium. GTDB lineage: Bacteria > Verrucomicrobiota > Lentisphaeria > Victivallales > SZUA-371 > SZUA-371. The sequence goes on along the minus strand of QKAL01000158.1, from coordinate 6,886 downwards.
CCGGTTTTCCGCAACTCATCCGCCCGGTGCTCTACAACGCCTATCACCACATCCGGAATCTGAGCAATCCCGAAGGCGCGGAAAAGCTTTACGACATCTGCGGCAATATCTGTGAAACCGGCGACCTGTTCGCCGAACAACGCGAACTGCCGGAGATCCACGAAGGCGACATACTGTCGATTGAAAATGCCGGGGCATACTGCTACTCCATGGGCGGAGTCTACAACCTGCGCCCCATGCCCGCAGAAGCCATGGTCAAAAACGGTAAACTGGAACTGACCCGCCGCCGTCTGACCAACGAGGAACTGGTCGATATGATTGTCGGAGAATCGCAATGCCTATAGTAAAATTCACCAAAATGCACGGCATCGGCAACGATTATATCTATTTCGACTGCATCGCCGATCCCGATATGATCAAGGATACTGCCGCCACAGCGCGAAAACTGTCCGACCGCCATTTCGGTATCGGCGGCGACGGCATTGTCCTGATCCTGCCATCGTCACAAGCAGATTACCGCATGCGCATGTTCAACTCCGACGGCTCGGAATCGGAAATGTGCGGCAACGCCATCCGCTGCGTCGCCTGCTTCCTCTGCGACCGGGGTTACGTCAGGGGCAGCCATGTCGCCATCGAAACCGGCGCGGGCATCAAACATATCGAAATTACCCGTAACGCCGACGGCAAGTTTGCTTCCGCCCGCGTAGACATGGGAGAACCCATTCTCAACGGACCGGACATCCCGGTCAAAATCGAAGGCAACCCTGTCATCGGCACGCCAATCGGTCTGAAGGACGGCAGCCAGTACCACATGACCTGTGTTTCAATGGGCAATCCGCACGCAGTTATCTTCGTCGACACCATCACCGACGCACAGGTTCTGATCGACGGAAAGGAACTGGAAGTACATCCCCTGTTCCCCCGCAAGATCAACGTGGAGTTTGCTAAAATCATCGACCGGACCAACGTGCGGATGCGCGTCTGGGAACGTGGCGCGGGCGAAACTCTGGCCTGTGGTACCGGAGCTTCAGCTACCGGCGTGGCCTGCGTTCTCAATGGTTTGACTGAACGCAAGATGACCCTTCATCTGCTCGGCGGCGACCTGCAGATCGAGTGGTCGGCGGAAAACAACCGTGTCTACATGACCGGACCGGCAACCTTCGTCTGCGACGGAACCGTCGAAATCTGAGCCAATAATATTGCGAAATAGGAGAACGCGACGCTTTACAAAATCCAACGACAATGGTATTTTAAATTAAAACATCCATTGTCGGGAAATTTACGGAGGGAAAAATGGAGCGTCGCGATTTTCTCAAGTCCACTCTGGCGGTCGGCATCATCAGCAGTACCGGACTGCCGGTCTTTGCCCGTGAACCAGTACCCACCGAATACGATCTGGTCGCAGTCAAAGACGGAGAGCCGGACGTTATGTACCGCAAGGGCATTGAAGCCCTCGGCGGTATCGACAAATTCGTCAAACCCGGTCAAACGGTTTTGGTCAAACCCAATATCGGCTGGGATCAGCCGCCGGAAGTCGCCGCCAACACCAATCCCATCCTGGTCAAAGCCATCGTCGAAGACTGCCTCAATGCCGGAGCAGGAAAGGTCGTGGTCTTTGATCACACCTGTAACAACTGGCAGTTCTGCTATAAAAACAGCGGTATCGCCGAAGCGGTGAAAAGCGCCGGCGGCCGCATCTATCCCGGTAACGATGAAAAGGATTACAAGCAGGTGGAGCTGCCACAGGCGATATCGCTAAAAAAGACAAAAGTCCATGAACTGCTGCTGGCGTGCGATGTTTTTATCAATGTACCGGTATTGAAAAACCACGGCAGCGCCAAGCTTACCTGCGCCATGAAAAACCTTATGGGCGTGGTCTGGGACCGCGGCTATTATCACAAACATGATCTCGGACAGTGCATCGCCGATTTTCTCACTTTCCGCAAACCTGACTTGAATATCGTCGACGCCTACCGCATCATGATCCGCAACGGCCCGCGCGGGGTCAGCGCCAAGGATACAGTACTAAAAAAACAACTGCTGATCTCAACCGATATAGTCGCTATCGATATTGCCGCATCTAAAATCATCGGGTTCGAGCTGGACGAGGTGTCGCATCTTCGCTATGCCCGGGAAATGAAGCTGGGCAAGTCAGATCTGTCAAATATGAAAATAATGAAACTGACCGTATAAACAGGGGCCATGCGTGAAAGTCCATACCCTATTTACAGCGTTGAAGTGGTTTAGAATTGCCGTCGCAACAGTTGTTTTCTTTCTGATGGCCGCTTTTTTTGCCGGAGTCAACAACGCCGTCATCAGTACGGCGCAATACCTTATCGACCTGCAGTTCATGCCGTTGGTGTTGGAGCTCTGTACCGGGCATCTGACCGCATTCATTATTATCGGCTTTTCGTCGATCGTTGTGCTGACGCTGCTTTTGGGCCGGATTTACTGCTCGCTACTGTGTCCTTTCGGAATTATGCAGGATTTTCTGGCCTGGCTGCCGCGAGTGCTGCGACTGCGGCGAAAACGCTACAAACCCATGCCACCGCTTCGCTCCCTGCGCGGCAGTGTCCTGGTATTATCCGCTCTGGCGATCATCACCGGGCTGATGCTGCCACTGTTGCTGCTGGAACCATATTCCGGATTCGGCCGCATTGCCACCGGTATCCTGACTCCGGCTTTCGTCAAAATCAACAATCTGATTGCGGCGCTGTCCGGACCTGAGCATTTCGACTGGCTTTATCCCCGCGACATGCCATCTTTATCGCAAACAGCGGTTATAACAGCATCGATCACGCTGGCAACAATTGCCGCAATGTCATGGTTTGGGGGGCGTATTTTCTGCAACAGCCTCTGTCCTGTCGGCGCCATGTTGAGTTTATTAAGCCGTTTTTCGCTCTTCCGGCTGGTGGTTGGCGAGAACTCCTGCAGTCGCTGCGGTCTTTGTGCAGGAAAATGCAAAACCGGCTGTATTGACGCGAAAAAACGGGAAATCGATTTTGAACGCTGCGTCATGTGCCTGAACTGTACCAGCGTCTGTAAGTTCGGTTCGGTCAAATTGGCACTGCGGTATAAAACCCCTTCGCAGGGACAAACCGTCGTCGCCGATTTATCGCGGCGGGATTTTCTGATCTCAACCGGAGCTACTGCTGCGGCTATGCTGACGTTACCTCCTCTGTTTAAGGCCACAGTACCGGCAACCCAGCCGATCATGCCGCCAGGAGCAAGTAATCTCACTCACTTCCAGAGCCGCTGCACCGCCTGTCACCTCTGCGTCAGCTCCTGTCCGGGCAAAGTAATCAAACCGGCAACGCTGGAATACGGACTGGCGGGGTTCATGCAGCCACGACTGTCTTTTAAATCTCACATGTGCGAGTACAACTGCAACGTCTGCTCCAATGTCTGTCCGTCCGGAGCATTATTGCCCCTGCCTTTGGAGGAAAAGCAGAAAACCCGTATTGGCATCGTGGAATATCGACCTCAGTTCTGCGTCGTACCGAATCGTAAAACCGACTGCGGGGCCTGCGCAGAACACTGTCCGACTCAGGCGGTAAGGATGATTCCATGGAAAGAAGGTCTGAACATTCCCACAACCGACCCGACAATCTGCGTCGGTTGCGGCAGCTGCGAATACATTTGTCCGACGCAACCGAAATCGATCATAGTTCATGGCTTAAAAGTTCAGGATGAAGCAAAGCGACCGGACACCGGCAGCAACGCCACCAGCCAGCAACTCGGAAATGATTTTCCGTTTTAATGCCGGAAAGATACCGTGATTACCACGCTTCCGTCGTATATTGCACTACCATCTGAGCGGCATCGCGGCATGCCTGCCGGATACCTCGCGACTGCATGGTTGTCTTATCCCCGAAAGCCTGGAAGTTTGCCGACCCGCTGACTTTACGTTTGGGAATCAGAGGTTCTTTACGGGATGGAACAATTACCGTGAACTCGGCGGAAACATTAACGGTCCACTCGGCGGCACGATAAAGTCGGTCATTGTCATACGCCTGCTGTGCAGCTTCAGTGATTTTCACGTCAAGAATCTTACAATAGAGAATACAATCGGCCTCTTTCTGATCTTTCACTTTCAGCGAACCGTCGATAACAAACTGCTCGCTGAGCATATTCCGCATATCGGCGGAGGCAAAGGAAGTCAAAGTTTCATTGACTACCGGAGCAATGTAAATCGATTTGATCTGCGGGTGCATCATCGAACCGATATTATATCCGCAACCGGATAAAACGACGCAAGACAGCGCCATCGCCGCCATGATAAATCTTACCAGAAAATTCTTCATTCTCATTTACCTTTCTCTACGTTTGACCGCTCAACCTTGACTTCATTGCCCAAGCCAAGATCACGGATGGGAAGCAGCCATTTGCCGTCGCTGTTTTCTGGAGCAACCATAATCGGTTCCCCTTCAGCAGGCAGTTCTTTTTCTGAAAACGACTGGTAACGGGACTCCAATTCAGGACGAAATTTCATCGGAGTATATTTCTCATCGATCTTTGACAAAAGCGACTCCGATTTATCCACCGGCAACGCATCGGGATAGTCACGAAGCACTTTGTTCAAATAGCGCTCGGCGGTCTGAGTCCGATCCAGCCGGTTATAGAATTTAGCCAGATCGTACAGTCGCTGGGCATTGATATCCTTGGCCTCCAGAATACGCTTTCTAACCCAGTCACACTCGGGAGCAGCAGGATATTTTTTCAGAAAATCAGCCATAACTTCGTTGGCCTCACGATTATAAGCGCCGTCGCCGTCGCCGAACCGGGCTAACTGCATCAACGCATTGATAAGCTCCAGATATCCGTATTTCCGGGAGGGAGAGTCCGGGTAATTGCGAATCAACTCGCGCAAATACTTCAACGCCTCGTTAGTCTTGCCATCATCGATCAACAGTCGCGCCACCCGCAATTGAGCTTCCGGGGCATATTGCGAAAACGGTGCGTGCTTGAGGGCCGCCTCGTATATCTTTAAGGTGAGATCGGAACCAGTAAGCCAGGGTATCCAGCGCAGGGACCAGTAGGCCGGATCGCGATGCCCCTTGAAAAAATCATCGCCGATCTGGTACTCGCGATCCACCGTAGCACTGAAGTCAATATATCCGGGAAAGGCTATAATCAGGGTCTCAAGACAGGAAAATTCCTTATCCCGCAGTCCGGCAGCACGATAAGCCGCCGCAGCTTCCTGCAACGCCTTGACCTTCATCCGGGCATCGTCGGCATATAGCTTCGCCGCCATAAAACGATCTGCTGCATGTGCATAATCTTTCTGTTTAGAAGCCTCAATCCCCTCGCGAAAAGCCTCATTGGCCTCGGGGGCGCCGGCATGAAGCGGCAGCGCAATCACCGCCAGAGCGGCAATCCGCCAGAACAAACCCGAATTAATCACCATTCCCATTACGTGCCGTTTCCCTTGCTTTATGTTATTATTCCCCAAAACAAATCACATCAGTTTGAAACCCGGCAGGTCCTGAACATCCACCATACCGCAAACTTTCCCGTCATCGTCAACAACTATAATATCATTGATTTTCTTGTTCTCAATCAGCTTGATGACCTCAACAGCCAGCTGACTACGACGGACGCGGAATGGATTCTTGGTCATCACATCCCCCACCGGACGCTGCAGCACCTCGACATCATGTTCGACGTGACGCCGCAAATCCCCGTCGGTAAAGATTCCAATCGGACATTCTGACTCATCAGCGATAATTGCGCAACCGCAACGGCTCTGCGTCATCCGGAACAACGTCTCCTTAACGCAGGTGGATGGATTTACCACCGCAAAACGGTCTTCGCCGCGCATGATATCTCCGACCGTCATGGTAACAGCCCGGCCGATCGCGCCGCCGGGGTGCAAACGGCCATAATTTTCCTTGGTAAACCCACGAACCTGCAACAATACCAGAGCCAGGGCATCGCCCAGCGCCAACAATGCTGTCGTGGTAGTTGTCGGAGCGAGGTTAAACGGACACGCTTCACGAGGGACTTTCATTTCCACACAGTAATCACTGAGCTTCGCCAGGCGCGATTGCGAATCCCCGGTAATGGCGACAATCGGAATGCCAAGACGTTTTGCAGGGCTGAGGATGTTGAGCAGCTCATCGGTTTCGCCGCTGTAGCTGAGTGCAATCAGAATATCCTTGCTTTGCATCAGCCCCAGATCGCCGTGCAGAGCTTCAACCGGATGCATAAAGACACTGGGAGAGCCGACGCTGGAAAGCGTGGCGGAAATCTTTTTCCCGATGTAACCGCTTTTGCCGATACCGGCAATCACCAGTTTACCGCCGTTATCTAAAGTTTCCACACATTTCTCTATCAGAACTTCAAACTGCCCATCGATATTATCCCGCAAGGTTTTCAGTCCTTCGATCTCAATATCGAAGACTTCCTGCGCTTTCGCAATGATATTTCTCATTTTCCATCCCGTCGGATTACTGAATATTTGTTTTCACACGTTTCCGCGTTGTCAATATACTTAACAGGGTAATGTAATCCGTAAATCCCGGAAATAACAGCAAAGAAACAAGATATTTGTAAGAAAAACGTTATTACCGCCCCCCCGATCAGATGGAGCGATGCAATTCAAAGACTTGCCAGGGTTATGTTTCACACAGGGAGGGTTTCCCGGAAGACACGCTACCGGAAACATCTTGAAACATTCACAAAATGACAGGCATCAACAATGAAGATATAAACGTAAAAGATTTCTTGACTTCAGGATTCCAACGATTGCCATCAACGGCATCATCGCCACTCCCGGGGACAGGCGTGTAATATTTCCAGCCAATATTACCGCCTAATTCAACCTTACATACGAAATCAGAACTTAGCTTCCAACATCGAGGGAATCATCTTAAGATGCTCCCGG